>JAIRMA010000009.1 GCA_031259085.1 Christensenellaceae bacterium | reverse complement strand
AGCCTCTGCATTCAGCCTTTCAACTTCACTACGAAAATATGCAAGAGGGTCATCATACTGATCTTTATATAAATCCACATATCCAATAGTACGAACATTTGCATATTTAATTTTTTTTGTTTTGCTATCATAAAATGACTCCATTATACGCAAATATGTACCATTTTTACGATTAGTTACATTTAGATACATAGAGAACCTCTAATAAATTAAAATTTTTGATTTTTTATAGCAGCTACTCGGAATCAAAACCTTGCACATATTATACTATGAATTATAAAAAAAGCAAGTGAACGTAAAAGATCACAAGACTTTTTTGCTTTTATTTTACTGAGGGGGAGTGAAACATTTTAATACTAATAAATTTAATTGAAAATATGGAAAATATGCAAAGGAATAAACAAAAATCACACCAAATAAGTGTGATTGTAAATAAATAGTTATTAAATGTTATAATAGTGCTAAAAAATATTAATTATTAAATTTTTGATTTGTCCGATTGATTTTAGCGCTCAACTGCAAATAAGAGGATATTCCTGTATGGATACAAAATAAAGTTCCAACAATTGAAGAAAAAGATAAACTAACCACAATTGAAAAATATTTTGCAGAAAAAATTGTTATTAAAATTCAAAAACCACGAATTAACGAACTAATCTCTCGTTTGATAGGATTGCTAAATGCTGATACAACCATAACAAAGACTGACAAAGATGAATTACTAATGACCGCCACAAGTGAGCAATTACATATCTTTCTTGCACATATATTTTTATTTTCATTACTTCGCCCTAATAAATTAAAAACCAATCCATTACCAATTTTAATTCCAAGTGGCAATGCTATAACTATCGTAGACGGACGAATTTACTTAAATGGTGAAGAAATCAAAATACCAGACAAACTTACTCCACCAGATGTTTTTGAAGAAACCGAAATGACATATATTAAGGAGTTATTGAGAGCCTATGCGAACAAAGAAAAAATGCCTGCCATTACAGCCGACACTTTGCCATTAAAATACAAAAAGAATTTTGAAGAACAACGGAAATCTTATTTTAGTGCGGAAGCAGTGCGTAGGCGAGTTCGTGAAGTTTTCTCAAAAGAAAGTGATGAGTTTGAAGTGCTTAAAACTGATATTTATGACGGAATTATAGATACACACTCAATGTCCTATGACAGTGGTTATGATAGATTGCTTGCAGTTTTACAACAAGCCGTAAGTCTGCCACAAGGAAAATCTTTACTTGAAAAACAATTAAAATGGATAAGCAGTAATGAACGGAAGGGTGTTTGTCATTTCCTTGTAAATGAAAAAATGATAAAAGGTTGGGTTGACGAAAATGAGTAAACTTTTTAACACAATATTTGAAAATTCTTTACGAGTGCTGTTGTTATTGTCTATTACGCCCAAAACTTCAAAGAATGTAGATATGATTTCAGCGTTAGACTTTATTGCAATTTACAATAAAACACTTGGAATAGGTGGACAAGATTTGCACGGGGAAAACCCTTTTGCTTTTAGTGAATATACAACACGCCGAGAAATTATTAGCGAAGCCATTAAAGAACTTGTCTTGCGTAGTCTTGTAAGTATAGAACATTGCGATAGCGGGTTTTGCTATACAATAACGCAAAATGGAAAACAAGCAATACAAAGCATTGATAATGACTATGCGGACGAATACCTTGTGGCAGTAAGCAATGCAATATCTTTTGCAAAGAACAAAAATGAACAACAACTGATTGCATTCATTAACCAAAAAGCAACGGGAAATAAAGGAGTAAAAAATGAGTAATTATTGGATAAAGAAATTATCAATATTGGGTGAAAATAAAACTACTTCATCTATTGAGTTTGACAAAGGACTTAATGTTATTTATGGAGTTAGCGATACGGGAAAGACTTGCATTATAAAATGTATAGACTATGTTTTTGGTGGAAGTGATGACCCTATACCAATGACACACGGCTTTGATACAATACAACTTTTAATTGAAATTGATAATAGCACAATTTCTTTGCAACGAGAAATTGGTAAAAACAAAGTTAAAGTTAATAGCGGAAGTCCAAACATAGTAAGTGGTGATTATACGCTAAATGATATTAAAACTATCTTGCCAGCACTTATTGGAATTACGAATAGACCACAAATAATTAAAAATGGTAAGTATGAGAAACAAAATCTAACTTGGCGAACTTTTATGCACTCTTTTATTATCAATGAAAATGAAGTTATACAACCAGAACCAATACTCATATCAAAAGAAAGCACTGCAAAAACTGCTTCAATATCGGGTCTACTATATCTCATTTCTGCACCAGATTTTTCAAAGATAGACGAGAAAGAAGATAAAAAGATAAGGGAAGCACGCAAAAGAGCCGTTGAAGTTTATGTAAGTAGCGAAATTACAAATTTAACCGAGAAACAAAAAGAACTAAAAGAATTACTTAAAAAACTTGACCCTACTTCCGCAGAGACAATAATTGAAAAAATTGTTTATGAATTGGAAAATATTGAAAACTTAATCACACAAGAAGCTCAAAAAAGCCAAGGAACACTCGCTAAATTACTTGCAGAACGAGACCACATCGCAGAATGTGATTTACTGCTTAATCGTTATATAGAACTTCGTTCACAATATATAGCCGATATTAAAAGGTTAAGTTTTATTGTTGACGGCGAAGAATGTATCGGTAAAATGCCTATACCAGACAAATGCCCGTATTGCGATAGTAATATGCCCAAACATATTCATACTTCTTATGTTGAACAATCAAATAATGAACTTATACGAATTACAAATTTACTTAATGACCTTGCAAAAGCGGAAACAACAGCAAAAGAAGAAAGAGATACTGCAATTAAAAATATAACATTGTATTCTACAAATCGTGCAACTATTGAAAATTATATCAATAAGGACTTAAAACCCAAATCACAAGAACTACAAGCAACTCTCAAAGACTATCGCACACTAATAAGATTACAAAACGAGTTAGAACTTGTTGATAAAACACGACAAGAAAAAGTTAATTATTTGAATGAATTACTTGCCAAGACAGAAGAGAAATATGCAGAATACAAGCCACGAGAACACTTTCCAGCAGAGTTTGAAAAGATAATTACGGAAATGTTAGTGGCTACACTAAAAGATTGTAAATATGATAATTTTATAAGTGGGCAATTTTCACTTAATACATTTGATGTGATAGTGAATGCAAAAAGGAAAGCAGATTTTGGGAAAGGTTATCGGGCTTTCTTAAATGTTATGCTTGCTATCGTTTTGCGTGAATATTTAGACAAATACGGTGCTTATAAAACACGGCTACTCATAGTTGATTCGCCGTTGTTATCCTTAAAAGAAAATATAGAGAATGCACCAGAAACAATGAAGATTGCCTTAATGGAACACTTGATGAAAACACAAAGCGTTGGGCAGACTATCATTATTGAAAATGAAATACCCGACATTGATTATACAAAATATAATGTAAAATTACAAAAGTTTAATGGAGATAGAAATCTCATCGGGCGGTATGGTTTGCTTACAGGTGTATATAAATAAGGAGTAGAACAATGAAAAAAGAAAATAACGATAAAAAACAACCTAAAATAAAATTTTGTTATAACAAACTTTGGAAATTGCTTATTGACAAAGGCATAATGAAGAAAACTCTGCGAGAGCAGACCCAAATAAGCGGTTCTACTTTGGCAAAGTTAAATCGTGGCGAGAATGTAAATACACACATTCTGTTGCTTATTTGTGAATTTTTACAGTGCGATATTAACGATATTATGGAAATTGTGAAGATATGAAAAATCATTTGCGTTTAATGGCTTGTGCAGTTTTATTACCGTTTTGCGATAATATCAAGGGGCAACAAATTATTAAGGAGTTTAATGTATGGAAAACGCAGTAATTTACGCCCGTTATAGTTCGGTTGGGCAGAACGAACAAACTATTGCAGGGCAAATTAGAGTTTGCACAGAGTATGCACACAAAATGGGTTTACAGGTTGTAAAGGTCTATGACGGAGACAAGGCAAAATCGGCAAGTAAAGAAACCGAGAAACGAAAAGATTTGCACCGAATGTTTGCAGACGCAAGCACACGGACTTTTCAATATATCATCGTTTATAAAATGGATAGGTTCGCACGAAATAGGAACGAAAGCCGTATTTTCAAAAGCGAATTAGAACGGCACGGCGTAAGGGTTTTATCAGCAACCGAGAACATAACCGATGACGAAGGTGGCGAACTTTATGAAATGATTTTGGAATGGAACGATGAGAAATACAGCGAACGATTATCAAAGCGAGTTAGGGACGGATTGAACACAAGTGTTGCCAACGGCACATTTTGTGGTGGCTATTTAATTTATGGCTATAAGATTGACCTTGACCCGATAGGCAATGGCAACAAATACATAAAGCGAGTTAGCATAAACCCAGAGCAAGCCGAAATTGTGAAATATGCCTTTGAACAATACGACAAAGGTGTTCCTAAAATAGAAATTGCAAAAGTATTAAATGAAAAAGGTTGCCGACTTAATGGCAAACCGTTTTCACAAAAATCATTTGATAGGTGGCTTCTTAACGAGAAATATACGGACGAATTTACTTTTGGCGGTAGACCTTGCAATAATATGTATCCGCAGATTATTGATAAAGCATTATTCAAGCGAGTGCAAGAACGACTTAACAAAAACAAATATTTTGCAGGTGGCACAGCAACGGCAAGAGTTCCGTATTTATTGACAGGCAAATTGTTTTGCGGACATTGTGGTTCGCCAATGACCGCAGACGGCTCAAATAAAGCAAACGGCACGCAATATCGTTGGTATAAATGCAAAAAGGCACGACAGCACAAATGCAACAAAAAATTAGAGCCAAGAGATAATATAGAAAATTATGTTGTGTCTTGTGTGCGTGATTTTTTGAGCGACCCCAAAAACGCAGAAAAGGCTGTAAAAGACACATTGGCTTATTACGAAAGCCGAATGGGTGAAGACAGCATAAAAAGTGTTGAAACTAAAATCGCCAAAACCCGAATAGAAGTTGAAGAACTTGCCGATAGTTTTGTAAAAGCAAAAAGTGCTTTATTGCGTGAAACAATAGAAAAGAAAATGACCGAATACGAAACATTGCTTGATGACCTATTAACTCAAAAATCAAAGTTAGAACTTGAACGGGGTTATAAATTAACCGCAAAAGACCTGCAAGATTTTATTGCCGAATTATTGCAAGGAGACCTGAACGACAAAGAATATCAAAAATTCCTTATTGATAATTTAGTTGATAAAGTTGTTGTCAGTGATGATGACACTATTGTTGCCCTTAACTTAACGGGTAATAAAACCGTTGCCACTACACAAACTGTTGGCATTTTACAAATAAAAGATACAATTACCAAGGAGCGTATGGTTCAAACGCAATTACCTTCGCCCCGCCATTTGTCTCTCGTTTGAACTCTTTATCAAACGAGAGATTTTTTTTTGTTTTTAATGTCGTCCATACTTCTTAAGCCTCTATCTTCACTTATTTTTACTTCTATTTGAGAATAGGAGGTCGTGTTGTAAAGGATTAACATTTTATCGTCATAGAGGATAACGCGGTTAATAAAGTTGAGGAAAAAGTCCTACTTTTCAGTATCGTCGGCGTATTCCTTACGGGCATAGTAATTCAGAAATGCTTTTACTTCTTCCCCCCCCATAGGTTTAATTTGATAAGCCTTTTGATACTCAATCTTTTCTTCAAGCTTGTCTTTTTCTTGTTCAAGTACCATAAGCCTTTGTTTGTTCTTTTTTTAATTATACCTTGTTCAATGGCTACCATGATTGAGCTGATTAACTTGTCCTTTTTTTAAAGCACTCTCTCTAACACCATCAAATTACCAATCTTGGATATTTCTACATTAAAGTTATTGACTACTATCCCAGCAATAGCTTTTATTATTTCGGGTTGCAAAATATATTCAATGGTATTATCAAAAACTAAATCCACTTATTTCTCTTGAGGGTAATTCTTTCCCTTGCACTGTTCTTTTTTGCGTTTTTTATTAAAGCATTTATAGCAATGATAAATCTTTTTTGCTTTACTCGTGCCTGCTTTTAGCGTCATGAAGGAATTGCAATAGCCGCAATACAGCTTACCGCTAAGTATGTAGTGCTATCTCCAGCAATTACGCGTTGTTTATGCTTATGTTCGTCCATAATTATGACCATACTCACTTGCGAGCACAAACCTAAATGAGAACAATTGCTGCAATATTCAACTGTGTTTAGATAATATTTTGAGGGTGTAAATACACTACAGAGTACGAAGAGCTAAATGGGAATCAGTTAATGCTGGACCCCATAATTAAATGTGCCGTTTGACACGCTCTTATCAAGCCTGTTACGGACGCGCTTACTTAATCCTTGCGAATACTTTTCACCGTTCTCTCCAAATATCTCCAATCTCTCCTTTTTCACCATAATTCTGCTTGGCAACGGGAGAGATTGGTGATATAATAAGGACAGATTATGGAGGCACTAAATTTATGATTGAAAATCAAACCTTTGAGCGCAAACGCGAATACAATCAAAACGCAAAAAATACAATGCTGTCCTTTTTGAATACGGACGGCGGGACGCTTTATATCGGTGTAGACGATAACGGCTCTGTTTGCGGTATCGAGGGCAACATTGATTTGGAAACGAGGAGAGTTACCACCGCTTTCCGCGATTCCGTTACGCCGGACCCGTCTGGTTATTTTAAAGTAGAAACGGAAAAACGTGACGGCAAATACATAATTATTGTAACAGTTGATCGGGGTTCGGCAATCCCTTATTGTTATGCCGCTTACGGACTTGTCCCGCAGGGTGTATATGTCCGTGTAGGAAGCACCACGGTAACGGCTACCCGCGAACACATCCGTCAGATGATAAAAGACAACGGCACGGGACAATTTTTTGCCGAATTGTCTATCGAACAGAATTTGACATTTGAATATGCGGACAAAATTTTTGCCGATAGGGAAGTTAAATTCGAAAAGGAACAAAAGCAATCTCTCGGTTTAATCAGGCTTGACGGACGCTATAGTAATCTTGCATTGATACTTTCCGACCAATGCCCTTATAGCACTAAGGTGGCGATTTTTGAGGGCTTAAATAAGGAAAAATTCAAAGACCGCAAGGAATTTACAGGCTCTCTTTTTAAGCAAATCGACGAGACGACCGCATATCTTCATGTTTATAACCGTGTACGCGGTACCTTTGAGGGCGTATACAGAATAGACCATCCCGATTACCCCGATATTGCCATTCGTGAGGCTTTCATTAACGCACTCATTCATAGGGATTATTATATCGAAGGCAGTGTTTTGGTCAGTATGTTTGACAACCGCTTAGAATTTATGTCGCTTGGTGGTATTATGCCCGGAGTGACTCGCGACTTAATGCTTGCTGGAGTATCAGTTTCAAGGAATGAAAAGCTGGCGCAAATCTTTAACCGATTAAACATTATAGAAGCGTTTGGCACGGGTATTCCGCGCATTTATGGCGCATACGAAAGCTGCGACGCTCAACCTGAAATTCCCATTACAGACGGCGGCTTTCTTATTCGTATTCCCAATATGAATTACAAAATTCAGCATGGCGAAACCAATATAAAAACCGTAGAAACAAGCGAACAAAGATTACTTACAATATTTTCGGATACCGCGTTTAATAAGGTGGATGCCGCCAACACTTTGGGATTGACCGTAAGCGGCGCATACAAGCTGTTGCAGCGCATGGTGAAAGATGGATTGCTCATAGCACGTAAGGACGGTAAACAATGGATATACAGCGGCGTGTCAAGCAAAGCGCGTGTGCTTGAAACAAGCGACAGGCTTGACGGAAAGATTGTGGCTTTTGTCGGAATATTTGACAGCGGCTCAATTAAACTTAAACACCTTGTATTTGCAGCAGGCGGCGCACCGTCCGATACCGTTTTGCCGTTTACAGATTATCTTGTTATTGGGCGCAACGGTAAACAAGTGAAAATCTATAAGGACGTTTTATCCATGATTGAGTCGGGAGGAATTATAGAACTTACCGAAAACGAATTGCGCGATATTTGTACGGGTAAAATTCCTGCGCCAACGCCTGAACAAAAAAATTATCCCGATGTCGTAGTCGTAATTCCCACTTCTGAGGAATATGAAAAGCAATCCGAAACACTTAGGAGAGAAGTATTTGAAACAAAACGCGCTGCTTTTATCAAACGGTACGGTGTTCTTCAATCGGATGGTACTCGAAATAAGCATTAGCTGTGTTTCAGTTTTTGGATGAAATGTTTGGAGGACGCAAGATGGACAATAATTTTTTCAATATGGTCTTTAATGTTGGTTTACTAAACTTAAAAATGTTATAAGTTATTATGAGAGTTTACTGACGAATCGGATGAATTTGGATATGAATTTGGCGGTATGCTTTGTGGAACGTATTATAGCGCATTTAACAAATTAGCTGTATACGTTGATTGAAAATATGGAATTACAAGCGTTAAAGACATAAAAACTTCTCACATTTATGAACTCTTAGAATTTTTGAGGAAATATGGATTTAAAGATTTAACGCTTAAAAGTTACATAACTGCCGTAAGACAAGTTTACAAAGATTATGCGCATTTATTTTCAAAAGATTTTATTCTTCCAACAAATGCATGATTTAAACTTTACTCTAGATTTCGCGAAATTGCAAAAAAGATGACAATAATCAAATAATAACAAAAGGTAATAGTGGGGAGATCTAATAAAAATTGACTCAATTATATTTGCATGTGACGGGGCTAAAACCGTTGATGGATATAATAGCAGCATTAAGAAATCAAGGGACAAAATTAAATAGATTCTTAAATCATTCCCAAATTGTTCTCATGAATTAATACAGATATAATTTATGATCTGCCACTTCCACACTGTCTAAAATTTGATTTAAAAGCTAAATTCAGCTGGAAGTAATGGATTCTGTCTAAAAACTTGTTTGATTAGAGCGATAAATGCCCAGTTTTGCCATCGTTTTGAAAGAATCTTGGATTAATTCATATTTCATTCTATCAACTTTCCACAGTCTAAAAACTCGTTTACAACAAAATAATCTTATATGTCCACCAAAAGGCACATGAAAATTGATCGTTAAGCTTGTTATGAGCCTGTTTTTTTAGTCCTATAAAAATTTGAAAGATTCCTAGAGAGTTAACACGGAGCTTGTTTGTTATTCTTTTGCTGTTCTTGAATGCACTTCAATTCTTTTTCATATTTAACATAATCAACTTTCCCGATTGCTGTATGATAGAGATTATCTTTTTTTATGATTTGTTTTGGAACAGCATAATGCATTAAATTTAAAGCAATATTTGTTTTAATTTTTTTCTCTAATCTCGAATTCAATTCACAACCGTTTTTTAATACTACATAGAGTATGGTATGTGGTTTCCCGTTAACCTCAGCACGCGCAACACAACATTCTTCAATTTCATCCATTTCAGATACTAATTCTTCAACTTCAGCAGGAAAAACATTAACTGCTGCTATTTTTATGGATCTCTTAATTCGATCTTTAAAATATATATGATTATCTTCATCTATATAACCATAATCACCAGTTTTAAGCCATTGAGTTCCATCAATATTGATAATTGCCATTTTTGTAGATTCACGATCATTCAAATATTCAGTCATTACGGCTTTAGCTTCAAGGTATAATTCACCACTCTCACCGACATTTAATTGGTTCCCATCAAAATCAAACACAGCAACACGATTCCCAATCAACGGCTGTCCTTGTGAGCGCGGTTTTGTCATCCCAGGTCTGTTTAATGAAAAGACTGTCGTTGTTTCAGTAAGACCGTATCCTTCTAGTACTTCTGCAGAACTTCCCAAATTCTGCAACTTTTCATCAAATCGGGCTTTTAGATCGATCGGTAGTTTATCAGCTCCACAGAAAACATGGCTCAAGCTACTAAAATCACCTCTGAATTTCTTATTATCTAAGATCATTCGATACATAGCAGGAACCCCTGCCATATGACTTATTTTAAATTTCTTCATCGCCTTAATTGCCATACTAGCTTTAAACATTGGTAGCAATACAAGATGTGCACGTGGCAACAATGTATGAACGCAAACTCCCAATCCAAATCCATGAAATATTGGAAGACACATCAACATGCAATCAGTTGGTTTATATGAATTATTAGGGTCAGGATAAAGCGTGTTAATTATATCCTCAGATAATGAATTCAAGGCGCGGTTGGATAAAACTACAGTCTTAGGGCGCCCTGTCGTTCCACCACTATGAATATATGCTGCAGGCGAGTTAGGATCGACTTCGCTGAGCGTGTAATCTAGGTTTTCAGGCATATCATCATACCTAAAAACATTGTGTAATTTTGGTTCTGTAAAGCGTACAATGTATTTATAAATTGATTTCATACGCGTTGAAACGCTACATACTATGCAATTTATGTTAGAAAAACTTTGAATCTCTTTTATTTGATCATATAACTTATCATAAATAAAAATAACTTTAGACCTCGTTGATTTCATTAACTTCTTAAGGCCTACTACTGTTATTTGCGGGTGAATAAAATTTGTGACTGCATTAATAGCATTAGCCCCATATAAAGCAAATATAGCTTCTGGCATGTTTGGTAAAGCAACAGACACAACATCACCTGCTGTGACCCCTATAGAAGTTAAGTATCCAGCAACTCTATCTATTTCATGAAACATTTCTTCACAATTATATTCATTGTTAAAATAGATCAGTTTCTTTGCTGAAAGATCGTTACATCCCTCTTTTAAATACATGTACATCGACTGTTCTGTACTCATGCCTATTATATTACTATATTTTAGATTATTTTGCAAGTTTTTTCACTTAAATTACATAATTTAAACATAAAATACACTAGCAATCCACAAAATCAGCTGGTTTGTCAGTATTTATCTGCTTTTGTCGTGGGCAATAATGCTTATGCCTTTCCAGAATGCCTTACTGTTTTGCTTTTAACAATATCTAAATTCCTAACAGTTAGACACCTTAGCTTAAAATATTCATTCTAAAATACTTTGCTTTTGAAATTACGCGTCTTAAAACACTCTGTTTTGCTTATGTTACACTTTGCTTTGATTAATCGATATGCTGTTAAAGAACAAACTCTTAAGAACATATTATTCTCTGATATTGTATCACAAACTTTTAATAACTGCAACAAAAAGCCATTAAATGCGTATTCTACGGGGCAAAAGTGGACTTTCACTCACATTTTCACGCACAAGTGGAAAATTAAAATAAAAAAGGAGTTTGAGAAATTAAAACCGTTGTTGTTTTGATACAAACGAAAATTAATTTTCGTGCGTATCGGCGTCAGCCAGAAAAATGGGCTATTCGGCTCATTTTTTGTTGTCTAAGCCGAGCGTTTGCGTGGCGGGCTGTCGTCTCGCTACCGCAAAACGCATACCGCAACCGAACAATCAAAAATATGAACGCCGAATATTACGCCATTTTTTTATAAAAGCAAACAGCCCATATTATTTGTTATTCTTTTGACCTCTTTAATATTCAATGTTATTATTAAAACATATTTACAAAAGGAGTATAGAAAATGCCACAAAGTAATAATCAGTTGCACCGAGCGAAGGAACTGAAAAATAATGAGTTCTATACTTTTATGGACGATATAGAAAACGAATTATCAAAATACGACCTTGCACAGTTTGAAAGCAAAATTGTTTATTGTAATTGTGATGACCCTACTTGGAGCAACTTTTTTAAGTTTTTTATTAAATGGGGGCAACGGTTAAAAATTAAAGAAGTCCACTTTACAAATTATGCGAATGGCAAAAGACAATTCAAACAATTAACTTTATTTGAATTAGATGACCTTAAAGAAAGTGCGGAAGACGACAAAAAAGGCACCGCTCATCATTGGATATATACACCTGCAACAAATAAAATTGTCAAAAAGGAGTTAAACGGCAACGGCGATTTTAGAAGTAATGAATGCAAAGAGATTTTATGCAAATGTGATATTGTCGTTACAAATCCACCTTTTAGTTTGTTCCGTGAATTTATTGATTTAATTATTGTTACATACAACAAGCAATTCTTAATCATCGGGGATATAAATATTTCAAAGTATAGAGATTGTTTTAATTTGATAAAGACAAATAAATTTTGGTTTGGCTATACACAGGTTAAGAAATTTATAAACAATGAGTTAGTGAAACAAAAGTTTGGTAACAAGTTTTGGTATACAAATTTAGATGTGAAATACCGCCACCAACCATTTGTTTTACACGAACAAGATTTATCACAATTTTGCAGATATGATAATTACGATGCAATAGAAGTCCCACAAGTTAAACTTATCCCAGACAATTATTTTGAACCTATGGGAGTTCCTATAACTTTTTTACAAAAATATTGTCCCGAACAATTTGAAATTTTAGGAATAAGTGAAGGCAATGCAATATTTGAATTAACTAATCGAGGCTTATCAAAAGAATTTGTTGAGAACTATTACAAAAACGGTGGCACAGGCAGTTATAATATCAACCACCCTATTTTGGGATATTATAATAAGGATGGCATCGCAACAATACCATTCTCACGCATAATAATAAGGAGAAAACAAAATGAATTATCAAATTGAAATACGAAAAATTAAAGATTTTTTGAACGATAAAGTTTATCTAACAAATATAAATATGCAACGGAAGTATATTTATAATCACGCACAAGCAACGGCTCTTTTGGACAGTATACAAAAACAAATTCCTATCCCAGCAATCTATTTGTGGAGTAACAACAATGGCACTTACGATGTTTTGGACGGCAAGCAACGCATGACCGTTATGCGGCTTTATGTGAACCCAAACTATTTACTCGATGATGTAAACAATTTTTTCATTGACCATATGAACCAAAGCGATTTTGAAAATTATGAAATTCCCGTAATTATTTGCAGCGGCACAGAGCAAGAAAAAATAGAAACTTTCAAGCGGATAAATACAACAGCAATACCTTTGAAAGAATTTGAAATATATAATGCTCTTTATCAAGGCATATTTGTTGAAGAGTTTGGAAATTGGGGTGTTAATACAAGCCCAAATGAAGAAAAACTTTTTGGCAATTCAATTCGTGGTGAAAATTGTATAAAGGCGTTGAAACTCTTTACAAACGAATTGGAAAAGTACTTTGCACATAACCGCAATAATTCCTTTGTCAGCGGGCTTTAAAAACAAATTGATTGGCTTGTTACCACCACTATTGAAATATTTAACGTCTATAATGACGATTGGTATGTGTTGGCTAAAATAGTTTTGGAGAACGCAAACGACACGAGCAAAATAAATTCGTGGAAACTTAATAAACAAAAAATTTGCGAACTTTTTAACGAGCATAAACTTAATGGCGATATGTCCGTTGCACCCAGCAAAGAGAGTTCTTATAATGAACTTTTGGGCTGTTATAATATTGTTGGTATTGATAGCAGACGCTTTTTTACGAGAGATGATAAAAAAGTAATGTATGAAAAATTGGCAGTTGGCACAAATCGTGGTAAAAGAATATGTCCGTATTGTAATAAAGAATTTTCCTTTGACGAGTTTGAAATTGACCATATACAAGCGTGGAGCAAAGGCGGACGCACAGCATTAAACAACGCACAATTACTGTGCAAAAAATGCAATACTGTAAAGGGGGCGAGATAATGACAAAGCGTTATTTGGGAATAAATACCGAATTTAAGAGTGTTGGTAACACAATAAAAATTTTGATGAGCATTCAGTTGAAAGTCGAGTATCGTTCTTGGATTATATTGAATTACTGAAACAAGGGAAAAATATTTATTTTATACTTGGTGATAATAAAAATTGTTGTATTTACACAAGTAATTCGGAGTTAAAAGGTAAAACCACAGTAAATTATGTCACAGAATTTAATACATATTCATTCTTGCCATATAGTATAAAGTTTACAACGCTTTACGGCGATAAATTACCCAAATGTATATAACAACCATATACACAGGGATCAACGAATTTTCTGACGCTATATTCTGCTGTCTCTAGCAGAAGCTCATTTAATGTCATCATGCATAATTTCTAGCTGTTTGATATTAATATTGTATATGGTATTTACATTTTTAATTTGCGCGTTTGTTCCATATTTGAAACAATAGCTCAATACAGTTTGCTCATCTAAACGCGCAATCACATTATTTTTATTATCAATTATATGGAATTCTGAGACATAATGTGGATTAATTCGTTTAAGTAGTTTTATTAGTGATAATTCATACGATGCTCTAAAGCACCTGATCTCAATTGGATAATTCACATAATCTCTTGTGTGTATTGCTGAAATATGTTCGAATGTATCCATTTCTGTTTTATTTAACGCACATGAAAATAGCAAAGCAGACATCAACAATAAATTTTGATTTTGGGATCCGAATATCGACATAATATAGCTGCTAAATAGAAGAAATGCAATTGCTAATCCAAATACTCTTAACATCTTTATGGTCTGTAATGTGTTAGTGGTTAGAGATAAAAGAAGGTTTCCGCCATCTAGCGGGTATGCTGGTAAAAGGTTGAAAAATGCCAGCATTAAATTAGTATGATAAAATGGATATAGATTATTATACGTATTTGGATAATACCACCAAATTACTATTATTATCATAGAAATAAAAATGTTTACTAAAGGTCCTGCAATTATCACATAAAAACGGTCATCCTTATGTATCTTATCTAATCCGTTTAGAGATGCGCCAAATGGATTAACTTTTAACTCTTTTAATACATATCCTCTTTTATAGGCGACAAATGCATGTGCAAATTCATGAATTAATGATCCGATTAAAGTGCAAATCAAATATATATAATCTCTCTCGTATATTGTGATTGCTATCATCAAAAGAAACAATGGATCTATTTTTATTTTAGCGTGCATTTAATATTATATGAAGTAATTACATACTGATGAATTTATTATTCAGGTTTTAGAGCACTCCTCATCCTTGTTATTATTTTTGATTCCAGCCTTGAGATTTGCACCTGACTTACATTGAGCTCTTTAGCAACTTCCCCTTGCGTTTTATCTCTATAATACCTAAGTATTATGATTTTTTTGTCTCTCTCAGATAGATTTTCGATTAAGTCTTTCAATACTAAACGATCTACTATATCATCTGTTGTTGTTTTGTCCGCTATTTTTTCACCAATAGTTAATCCCTCATCATCATTTTCTTGATAGATTGAAATCGGGTATTTTGCACTTTCTAATATAAATACAATTTCTGATTCCTCAATTTTAAATTCTTTTGATATGTCGGGCAAGCTAGGATCTTTATTTTCTCTGTTTCTAAATTCATTAATAAACCTGTTAATTTTTACGTACTGTGATTTAATTACTCTGCTAACCTTTATAGATCCATCATCTCTTAAAAAACGTTTTATTTCACCAATTATCAAAGGCACAGCATAAGTAGAGAACTGTACCTCATATGACATGTCAAAATTATTAATGGCCTTCACCAATCCAAGCGTACCCAATTGAATTAGATCTTCATACTCTACATATCTATTCCGATATCTATTTACAATGCTCTTAATAAGAGGCATGTTGTGTGTTACAATTTCCCCTTTAGACTTTTGACATCCAGATTGTGCTTTTATTATAAGTGCTAGTATCACATCCCCTTGAAGCATATATCCCCACTTATATTAATAATCATATTAACCGCTTTGTCATTGTTATTGTTGTCCCGACATTTTCATCGGATGCTATTTCTAGCTCGTCCATAAATGCTCGCATTATTGTAAAGCCTAAACCACTATGTTCTAACTCAGGTTTAGAGGTAAATAATCCGCTCGTCATCTTTTCAATGTCAGCAATACCAATTCCAAAATCAATAACTGATATAATCAAACTATCATCAGATAGTCTTGCGTTTATATGTATCTCTTTTTCTTTGTCGTCGTTGTATGCATGGACAATTGAATTCGTAACGGCCTCGGAAACTGCAGTTTTAATATCGTTAATTATTTGGATATCTGGATTTTTGCGCACTGCGTATGCTGCGATAGTAGATCGCACAAAACTTTCATTTTCAGGGATTGCTTTTACAATTAGAGTAATTTGATCCATTTTATATCACCTCATTTACTTTGTTTATTATAGTATATATCCCACTAACCTTTAAGACTTTATCTACCGAATCAGGAGGCGATAATATAAACAGTGGCTTGTTTAAGGATTTCAATAATTTGTATCTACCAAGAATTAACCCTACTCCAGTGCTATCAATAAATGTGGTTTTACTAAAATCAAAAAATACTCGTTCAAAACCACCTAGTGACAGCACTTTATCGAGTGTCTTCCGCCACAACCCCGCCCGCGCATGATCGAGATCACCAGCTAATCTAATAATTAACGACCCTCTTATTAGTTCAAATTTCATGTTAATAAACCTCATACTAGGAAAGTCGCGTGTCAAAAGCAACACTCTTAATAGTATAAACCTATTATGATCTAAATAATTAGTTTTTAATACTTGTTTTTTGGAATTTTTGTCGAAATAGAAAATCTAAGGTTCTGAAATAAAAAAATTGTTGGTCTTTACCTAACATAAATCTAATTCTATGAAAGATAGATTGCCAACAATCTGTATTTTTGGAAGTGTAGCTAATTTTGCGTTAATTATGTTTTTCTAATTTTCCTTCGGAATTTCATCCGCGGTTAGGTCGTCGATCTTGTTTTTCAAAGCATCTCTATCTACTTTATATTTGAGCACAGCAATTGCACCTATTGCAATTACTACTATTGATAATCCAACAAAAAGGCCGCGTATCGCCTGATTAGCCGAGGCTGGTTGAGTAAAAAGCACATTATCAGGTAGATTGTCAGGTGGTGCTTCATAATTTGCAAGCGCTAGCGCCGGGCCTATTAGCAACGTTGCAAAACCCATCCCAAGTTTTTGAACAAACGTTACAATTCCATAATATGCGCCTTCGTCAATATCACCCTTAGCCATGCTAAAATTAATTGCATCAGGCATCATGCTAAATGGAATTAACTGTATTCCACCTATGCCAATCCCCAGGAAAAATATTGATATGTATCCGTATATAGGCATAACGGCCATTGTCTTTATCATATCAGCAAAAAAATCACCTGTTTCTAATTGTGGAACAAAAAATATTCCAATTAAAGATACTACCCCCACAGCACAACTTATTAAAAATGTATTTTTCTTCCCACACTTTTTCGATATGTACACCCATAATGGTGTAGAAAGTATTGCAACTACTAATACCAAACCCGCTAAGACGACAAACAATTCAGGGGCTCTAAGCCAGTAAGTAGAATAATATTGTAGCAATGTTTGCAACAATCCTATTACGGTAAAAGAACATAAGTATGCAATCGTGACTTGTCTGAACGATTTTGATTTCCAGGATTCTATTATATATTTCTTAAAATTAAACTTGGGGCGCTTTATAGGTTTAGGTGTGATCCTGCGCTCAAACGTTCCTATAAAACATAACAGTGTCGTTATAGTTATTATTATACCAAAAACTATCCCGACATAGATCAAATTTCCACCCGTTTGATAAATGGGGCCTTCTCCTAATATCATATCTGCTACAAATATAGAACCAAGTGTTGCAAAAGCTGAACAGACCATTCTAAATCCAGTTAACCCAGTCCGCTCATCATAGTCATCTGTCATATCAATAATGATTGACCCAAACGGTACACAGATAAGGGTTAGAAATGTTATAACACTCAAATATAAAGGTAGAATTAAAAGTATTTTTAAAGCTTCATGAGTGATGGATGGTAGCAATGTAGGAATCATCCATAACAATAAAAATGAAATTCCCAAAGGGACTGCATAGTATAATAAATACCTGCGCCTTCTCCCAAATTTTCCGCCTGAATTATCACTTAAATAGCCAACTATTGGGTCAGTAAAAGCATCCCAGATTATACCAACAGTCACTATTAGTGAGGCCCATCCTGAACTTACCTTCAGATAATCTGTTAGCATTATTAACAAATATACACTTAGTATAGTATTTGTCAAAGCAAAAGTGGTTTCACCCATTCCATAACAAACTTTTGATGCAAAAGTGATTTTGCCGCTAGCGTTAATTTTTACCATAACTTGCTCCTACAGTTACGCACCTTTGCGTCAGTTTTGTTAATTATTTCTATCGCGTCATTGCTATTTTATTTTAATATACTATTTAACATATGTCAATAAATTTCTTGAGCGATTATTTTTCTCTATAAAAATAAAAATATAATTTCATGTATTTCAATGTAATATTATTTTGCTTTTTCAGATAATTATGATATTATATACAAAGCGTGTTATTTAAGATAATTACTATCTTCTCAACCAATAATATTACAATTTAAAGACACTAGGAATTTGTTTAGTGATTCCGTTATAATATTGTATGTTTTAGGGATATCAATAGATTTTATTGTCTTGTTTAACATTGTTTATTGACTCATGTCTACTTTTGTGTTATAATTCATAAATGAAGAAGTTATTGTTTATGATGTTAATATTATTATTGATTTTCGTCATGACCATGACATTCTTTGGTTGTGAGAATGACAATAATAATGAAAAGCCAGTTGACCCTCCAGGTGGGAACGGGTTTGTTCCTCCAGACACACCCGATGATGATTTACATTATAAAAGTATATCTAATTTGAGTTATGGAAGTGATTCTAAGCAAACACTTGAAATCCGTTATCCGACTTATCTTGATTTGCTTTCTAATAAAGTTTTCATCGCCCTGTTTTTAGGAGATACTCAAAGTGATAATTCTCATTTTGACATCTTAATTGAAGAATTGCTTGACAAGTCTCATCTGAAATTCGCGGCTGTGATAATTAATTATAGAACAACCAATAAAACGACAGAAATGCTAGATGACATTTATGCTGCTATTGATTTTTTAAAAACTAATGCGACAAAGTATAAATTTGAAACTACAAAGCTCGGAATAATGGGATATTCTGTAGGCGGATATTTGTCAATTCTATATGCGTATAAAGAAATTGCTAGCCCAATACCTGTAAAATTCGTATTAGCGCAATCGGCATTTACAAGCATTAGTGATCCAGCTTTTTATAGTTTTGATACAACAGACAATGAAAAAAAAGATCAATTGCTAACAGACAGATTAGCTTTAGTATCTCAGTTAGTTGGTAAACCAATATCGCTAGATGACTATAACACTTATATTGCAGCTGGGACTGGTAATCTTTTCGAGGATCTTCAAGACATATCTGTTGATAGTTATTATAATCTGGCATATGATACAGTAATTCACTTGTATCATGGGATACGTGACGAACTATATAATATCAAAATCATGCAAGATTTTGCCGCAAATAAATCCAAAGTTACATTATTTACATTTAATGCTGAACACGATAATCTGAATGATGATGAAACAACTATGGATGTAGCAATAAAAAAATTACAGGATATCGCTGAATCAATTTTTATTAAAAATTAAATTCCAAAGATAGCCAAACTAACACTGAAAACAGACAAATTTATAATACCTTGTTTATACTGATATCACACAAAGATTATTCCGTAAAAAATAAAGTAATAAATTCAGTTTGAGAATAATCTTAAAAGGAGGAATCGCTATATGCAAGATAGACCTTTATCATGTAAAGACTGTGGGCGTGAATTTGTTTTCACCGTCCGTGAACAAGAGTTTTTTAAAGAGAAAGGCTTCGACAATGATCCAGTACGTTGCCCAGACTGCCGTAGAGCTAAAAAACAAGCTCAACGTAGTAACAACGATGGACGTGGAAGCTACGGCGGCGGCAGAAATGCTGGCGGCGGCAATTTCAGTGGCCCAAGACGAAGCAGGTATTAATTATATGATTGATAATTTTTGATGACTCTTAAAACGTAGACCGTTTTAAACATTATTTTGAACGGTCTTTTTTTTTATCTAAAAACATATTCGTTTTTGCATATTTAAATCTAAATTAAAGCAAAAATAACATCACAGCGATTAATGTAACCCCATGCTCAATTCAGAGAGCCTTCAAACTAGAATATGCAAAAAAAATACTAACTGAATATTAAGCAGTAAATAACCATTGCCTATTCTTATAATTATCCACCTTTACAAATTTAAATAGATAAGCAGTCATTATGTATAAGTCAATAGGCTACTATTCATGTTAAGCTTTTTCAAGATTTTATAAATCAAGTGTTTTTAAAACTGAACTTTAGATCAATCAATAAGGTCAAAAATGTCGTTATGGGATTCAATAAAAATATTTAGAATAATATTAGATATCTGATGCGATTAACGCTGTTTAAAATAAGTATATAGAACCTTTCATGCGCCTTTACTACGATTGAAAGGATGGCATAAACTCTCTTAGCAAGAATACATTTAAATTATCTCTTTTTTATATCCATTTTAAAAAGCGTTTAGCAACATAATACTAATAGACTAGCCATCGGGTTAAGCATCCTTCTTGATAGCCCATAAAGATTTGAAAATAACTCTGATGATTACACAAAATATTCTAAATAAAACATTGACTTAATTCATCGCATTTTAAAATAAAATTCTTGTTGCTGTAGATCTTATACTAATTAACTAAAAGTTTTTTTAAGTTAAATATTTTGTTACTGGCAATTTTTGATCCAAAAACTTTATCTGTTGACAAACAAGATCGATATAAGTATAATAAGTTACAATATAATATATTCGAAATTTTTATAAATGCAGAAATTATGAACAAATCATCAGAACAACTCTCAAAACGCACTTTGCTTGCGATCTTAATATTCGGACTTTTCGGTCAAGTAGCTTGGACTTTAGAGAATATGTATTTAAATGTTTTCATTTTTAATACAATCTCAGAGGATTCTACTATTATAGCACTATCTGTCGCATTAAGCGCTATAACTGCAACCACGACTGCAATTTTAATTGGATCATTATCTGATAAGCTAGCTAAACGCAAAATTATAATCATAATTGGATACATCTGTTGGGGAATTAGCATAATGATGTTTGGGCTCATCAACAAAAATATATTGAGCAAAATGTTCCCCGTGTTGAACGTGACAGTGGTAGCAGCTGGTTTAGTAGTTTTCATGGATTGTCTACTCACTTTCTTTGGTAGTGCAGCATATGATGCTTCGTTTAATGCATGGATCACAGATGTTACAAACGAGAAAAACAGAAACAAAGCTGAAGGTTTTTTGTCAGTACTTTACTTGCTATCAACACTACTTGTTTTTGGGGCCTTAGGGGGATTAGTCGCTCAAAACAACTGGTTAGCAGTTTACATGATCACAGGAAGTGTCGTGTTGTTATGTGGTGTTCTAGGGATCTTTATATTAAAAGATAACCCAAGTCTCAAACCCATAAAAACTAAATATTTAAGAAACCTTATTGCTGGGTTTAAGATCAAGGCTATTAAATCAAATCCAACATTTTACATAGCACTTATTGCATTAGCACTCTATGGGCTAGCTCAACAAATCTATATGCCATATATTTTAATATACATAGAATATTATCTAGGTATTACAGATTATGTTATTTTAATAGGCGTTATTTGGATTTTATCTGCCTTGATGTGTATGATTTCTGGAAACTTTGCCGATAAGCATGGCAAGCGAGTATTATTACTAATATCGCTAGCCATTGCAGTATTAGGTACTCTTATAATGTATTTTCAAGGATTATATGCTAAATCAAGCTATGTTTTAATTGCTTTAGGTGCGGTTTTAATGTTAGGAGGTGGAATGGTTGTTTCTATTCTATTAACTGTCATTACGCGTGATTATTCGCCAGTAGAAGCTAGAGGCAATTATGCTGGGATTAGAATGATTTCTATAGTGCTAATACCTATGATTACAGGGCCCTTTATAGGATCTGCAATTATTAAAGGTAATCCCTCATATGTTGAGAATGGCGAGGTAATAGTCGCAAATATACCAACTCCAATCATTTTTCTGTTTACAGCATTAGTCACTAGCTTAGTCCTTATACCCATACTATTCATAAACAAACATATAAAGCCTAAAGCGCCAAAACCCACTCTTAAAACAAAATGGGGATTAGCTTTAATGAGCGACAATAGTGTACCACTCACTGAATACCCCAGACCTCAGTTTCGGAGAAATTCATATCTCAATTTAAACGGTGTTTGGAAATATTGTATAACTGATAATAATTTTGTGACGGACTGGGATGGTGATATTTTAGTTCCTTTTTCACCAGAGTCACAATTATCTGGTGTTGAGCGTTGTTTAAAGAAAAATCAGACGTTGTTTTACATGCGTGAATTTAATATTGATTCTGAATTTTTGAAGGACGTTACATATTTGCATTTTGGGGCCGTAGATCAAATCGCAAAAGTATATATCAATAATACTTTTATTGGTCGTCACATCGGTGGTTATTTGCCGTTTACATTTGAAATATCAGAATATATATTTCTTGGCATAAATGAAATTCGAGTGGAAGTGCAGGATGTAACGGACACAAGTTATTACAGTCATGGTAAGCAAAGTATACATCCAAGAGGAATTTGGTATTCACCACAATCAGGCATATGGCAGACAGTTTGGATTGAAAGTTTACCTAGGGAACATATTAAATCTGTAAAACTCCTGCCAAATATTGACGATGAAACTATATCAATTACACCTCTTTGCGCAAATGATAAAATGGTAATTAAAGCATCTATCACACTAAATAATATAGAGATACAACACTGTATTTTAACTCCTAATTCACAAAATCTAATAAAACTCGAAAATTTGAAATTATGGTCACCCGAATCCCCACACCTGTATGACCTTAAGTTATCTAGTGATGAAGACGAAGTATATACTTACTTTGCTATGCGCAAATTTTCAATTGTAAAAGATGATAATTCTATCCTACGCTTAGCCTTAAATAATCAAATATATTTCCAGTCTGGGCTCTTGGACCAGGGCTATTATCCAGATGGGCTTCTAACTCCACCATCTGATGAAGCGCTCATGAATGATATTATAAAAATGAAAGAACTCGGATTTAATATGCTCCGCAAACATATAAAAATAGAGCCACTACGGTGGTATTATCATTGCGATCGTTTAGGTATGATTGTCTGGCAAGATATGGTCAATGGCGGTGGATATGAGAGCTTCATGATAAAGGCCATCCGTCCGTTCATCGGATGGAATATTGCTGACGGGATTAAGAATTATAAAAAGCTTGGGAGGAGTGATGCTGATGGTCGCGCAATGTATTACAACGAAACAGCTGAGACTATCAATTTATTATATAACACTCCTTGTATAGCTGTTTGGGTTCCATTCAACGAATCATGGGGACAATTTGATGCTATAAATGCCGTAAATTTTATCAAGGAACGTGACAAGTCACGGCTTATTGATCATGCAAGTGGTTGGTATGACCAAGGTGGCGGCGATTTCAAAAGCGACCATGTGTATTTTGTCAAAATAAAAATTACAAATGACCCTAATCGTGTCAACGTTATGTCGGAATTTGGTGGATACTCTCTAAAATTACCTGGACACGTTTGGACAGAATTAAAGGAATTTGGATATAAAGTTTGTAAATCAACCGATGAATTTAATGAAGCCTTTGAATCTCTATATAGAGAACAAATAATACCTGCTATAAAAGATGGCCTTTCTGCTAGTGTTTATACACAAGTTAGTGATGTTGAAGAAGAAATTAACGGTCTTATCACATACGATAGAGCAGTCTGTAAACTCAACCCAGATTTAGCTAAATCTATTAATAATGACTTGATAAAAGCGGGCACTCACATTACACATGAATTCTAATTTTTGAAATACAGATATTAGACTTTTTAATAAATTTAACTTCTATTTTATGATACTTAAGCATAAGTTTTAACATGGTTATTCTAGGGCATGTTTTGTTGTTATTTGCAGGCTTAGGCGTTTTTCTAATAGGCATGCAATTAATTACTCATAACATGCAGAGATTAGCTAATAAACAAATATGTAAAATGTTATCTAAAATTTCTGACAATAAATTTGCTGGAATCGGACTAGGTGCAGGGGCGGCAGCTATCCTAGAGAGCTCGTCCGCTACTACAGTAATTCTGTTAGGACTTGTTAATGCCGGCATTGTGAACTTATTGCAAGCAACATTGATAATAATGGGGGCAAATATTGGTACGACATTCACTGTTGTTTTATTGTCCTTTAGTTACTTACCTGTCGGTGAATTTTTAGCATTTTTGACCCTGGTCGGTGCTGCTATTGTCATGGGAAGTAAAACTGACAAGTTAAAAAATATCGGCTTTTTAATTTCAGGGATTGGTTTGGTTTTTGCAGGTATACAGTTAATGTCAAACGGGGTCTCGTTTTTAAAAGATTCACCGCTCTTTGTTATTATTATATCCTCTGTGAAAAATCCTTTTATCTTAATACTAGTAGGTCTCTTGTCTAGCGGAATTATTCAATCTGGCACGGCAATTGCTGGCATTGCTATAACAATGTGTGAGGCTGATATAATGCCTATCTTAGTTGCTTTTTATGTCATTTTAGGTAGTAATATTGGAACATGCACCACTGCAATGATTGCCTCAATAGGAACTACCATCAATACTAAGAGAACTGCGTTAATTCACTTGTTATTTAACCTGATTGGTGTAATTGTGTTTTTGCCAATCTTATGTATTACAGGAACAAAAATAACAGACACCCTTGCAAATTCTTTTTCTCCGTCTGTCATAGTCGCCTATTTCCATATTGTTTTTAACGTAATAACTACTGTTATATTGATACCCTTTGCAAAAGGAATCGTCTATATGTCGAAAATAATCATAAAAGGCTAGCCGCTTGTCAGTTAAGACTGACCTCGTAAATCACAGAGGTATATCTAGGTAGCAATTTTATGAACAAATGCGTGGACGCTATAATAGTCCCATCGTTTAATGATTTTAGGTTATACTCTTTATCAGTTGTACTTTTAAGACCGAGTTTTGTCAAGTCTAGGGAAACAATACTAGACACGGAACTTGAATAGTTAAACACTGCAATATATAGCTTGTCGTTGTCTCTCATATAAAACACCTTTGAGGTTGATTCTGAGAAATCTAGAGGTTTAAATGACTTGCCAATTAGTGCTACATTTATTAAATCCCTATTGTCAACTAAACTTTTAATTCTATCCTTGGCTCCTTGCAATTGAAAATCATCACTTAAAAGCAATACGGATCCTGCTATTATAGAAGCATTAAGTCTAGTCTCAGCCTCTGCCTCATTGTATATTTTATCAGGCGAATCTTCATTACCATAATACTTATATAACGATGTATGATCTGGATCATTATACTGATAAACACGTCCGCCTAGCCACCATCCATATGTTAGTGAATTTAACATATATTTACTCTCCTTGATTGATCCGAACGCGTCACAAGAAATTCTTCTTGAATGCGCATAACCACCAGGAAATATTGGAGCTATTGAGGTACTTATAAAAATATCTCTGCCCGCTTTTTCTTTAGACAACAACTCCTTAATATAATTCATCCCATAATTATATGCTTGTATGCCAGTGGTAATCGATTTATCATCAAACACACCTTCGACTGCTGAATCGCTTATAAAATCCATTTTTATATAGCCATACCCAGCATTTATTATTCTTCTGTACTTAGCCTCTATTATCATTTTGGTTCCAGGATGAGTAGGGTCAAATACCATGCGCCCCCCGGACGCACTCCTGCCAATTCGTACTGGATTGCCATCGCTCGTCTTAACGACCATCTCACGTATAGTATACTTATTATTAGTGTCAGGATGATATTTATCTAGATTTTCTTCAGTGGGAGCGTTCCAATATGAGTATGGAGTGTCATATGTCCCAGGAATTTGCCCGTTTTCAATTATACTACTTGCTATATCCTCTAAATCTGTCCCTGACCCTCGGCCATTATATGAATCTGTATTCACATACGTAATGCCATTATTACTAAAATTAGATAATTCATCCTTCATAAACTCTGAATTATCAATTACTTTATTAAGATCTAAATCCATCCCATATGCACTCCATGACATCCAGCCCATTGGCACTCCTAGCTTCCATCCAAGGGGAGGCTGTTTCGCCGCGTTTATGTCCCCGTATGTTTCAAGGGCGCTTGCATGATCATCAAAATATCCCATGATCATTTCTGCAGACCAAACACTACCGGCTGTAATATATCCATGCGGAGTTATGAAAGTACTTTGCAAATCTAAAGTATAATGAAAGTCACGCGTAATATAATCAGTAGCGCCAGAATATAATTTTACATCGCAAAATGGGGCTATAACGTCCTTTGTGTTAAGAGTTATCCCGCTTTTGTATGTAGTATGTTCAACAGATCCTAATAAGAATGTATCCTGTGTTCCCTCATCATAAAATATTGTCATTTCACTACTAAACATACTAGTAATATTTGAATGGGTTTTTGTCTCGTATTCTATGTAATCATCATTGTCAAAGGGCACTCTTAACATATTAATTGATTGATTATCATCATTTATGTTAATTCCACCTATAATCCCGTCATTTTCGTCAATTACTGTAGACTCATTATCTAATACTAAGGGTGCCGAATAATTTGATGTGATTAGAGCATCACTAATTGACTCTAAGCATATTGAGAATAAAATATATTGTTGATTATCATAAATTTTAAATTGTTGAATTATATGTGGTTGATTAGGAGCAGAGGATCTAACGGTCAGCATTCTACCTTTTCCAATCTGATCACCAAAATCATTTATAGTGCTTGATCTATTATCTGCAGAGTAATTTTTAAGCTCATAAAGTACTTCACCATCTTTTGCCTCCGCAGTTGCATTAAGCATTATGTCCGCTCCATTACTAGAGTATGAGTACCTGCCTTTATTTAAATGATACGTAAGTTTAGTATTTTCACTATCATTGATTTTGTCAATTATAATTATGGTGTCCTCATTCTCAACAACATCTATAGTGATTTTGGGTTCTGAATCAACAGGTTTGGTGCAACCTATTAAATTAAATATGAACGTAGCTATTAATAAAACAGTTACTATTATAATGGCTATTTTTTTAGTCATGACAAACATTTTCCTTTATTAATTATTGTCTCTATATGATTACTAATTGGTTTTTTTTATTAATCTAAACTGGTTAAAAATCAATATTTATGTCGATTAACGCTTCCTGCGCAATTTGATTTTTGTAACTATTAATTACATTATCATTTTGGATTTTATTTAATTCTAAAGCTCTCATCAACCTTTGTTGCTTTAATTCAGCTGTGATTTTATCTCTATATGCACCCGTGTAATTAAATTTCAGCATTGGTAATAATGACAAAATCCATCCAATAGCTGGCAGTAATGATGCAATCCAGAAAAATCCATTCAATGTCAATGCAGATTGTTCCTGATTGACTAGAGTTCCATTGACATCTAGTGGTTGTTGGAATTGTATGACAATTAAAGCAAGTGACACTACTCCAATTTGCAAGGCTGACATCCCCTTGTTCATTAATGTCTGTAGCGCTACTGTAACCCCCTCAGATCGCTCACCTGTCTTCCATTCAACATAGTCAACACTATCAGCTATAATTAAATAGTTAATGTTAGTCACTATCCCATAAAATAAACCAGAAGAAGTAAGTGCTATTACAATTGACAATAAACTTGGTCCGACTATAAACAAAATGACACTTCCCAACAAACCAAAAATAGTCGATGATATGTATAATGTCTTTTGGCTTATAACCTTAAAAAGCAATGGTGAAGCAAGCATCCCTATATATCCAGCAACACCCCAACCTGCCATAATAAACGTATTAAGAGTAGCCCCTGACAATGAAATTACTTTACCACCTAAATTAATATCGACCGCTTTAATTAAATAAACCGATATATACATACAGGCTGATAACGGCAATGCACGCATAAAACCCAGAATATTCGACCCTACTACTCTCTGTAGTGGCTTGTTTAACTTCAAATAATTTACACACTGTTTAATCCCTGGGGCTTTTGTTTGGGGGGCACATCTCTCCTTAGATCCGAAAAATGCTAATGAGAACAATGCTGCACCAATAATGCCTACCACAATTGCAGTGTATGTGTATGCTTTTTCAGGCGGTAATAGCATAGTTGCAATTGGGATCAATACCATCGGTGTTACTCCGCCTATTGAATGGACTAATCTAGAATGACTTATGAATTTAGCTCTCTCTTTTGAATTGGGTGTCATAGTGGAGGCAAGCCCCCAAAATGGAATATCACATATTGTGTAAACTATATCCCAGATCAAAAATGTTGCACAAGCATATATGATTTTCATGGAATCACTTATGCCTGGTGGCATATAGAATAATAAAAAACAACAAAATCCTAATGGTATAAAAATAAACAATAAATAGGGCCGCATTTTGCCCCACCTGGACCTCGTCTTATCTACAATTGTGCCCATTATAGGATCATTTATCGCATCCCATATTCTTGCTACTAACATTAATATTGCAACTGAACCTTTATCAATTCTAAATACATCTGTATAAAAGAATAATAAAAATGAATTCACTAACCCTATCATAAGATTTTGCCCATATCCAGACAAGGCAAATGAAACTTTATTACCAGTTGTTAGGTACTTTTTGTCTTCACGAGCTATTGTTTGCACAAAATTTCTCCTATTTTTTTGTTGTGTTTTATATAATATTCTTTAGTTTGAATTTAACTATACATTTAAAATTAAGTTTTCCTGTTTTAAGAGAGGATTGTTTTTTTACTTAATATATTTTACATTATTTTTCAGCTTTTTACAATACTAAGGCGCCATAAATTTGTATATGTTTAGTTAATTCTGTTAATAGTTAATTAAGTATAAAATCCACTAATCATAGAACTAATCCGTAATTCTAAATAAATTCTTACCACTATGGTATTTCTTACGCTTTTTCTTAGAGTTTAGTGTTTATAACTTTCTAAGATATTAAATATATTAAGCGGGGAAGAAATGTATGAATTAAATTATTTTGAATGGGCAATTTTTTCACGCAATTAGAATAAATTAGGATTTATCTAATTAATAAAAAAATCAGCTTTGAGAAACTAAATCTCTTAATCACGCGTTTTTTA
>JAIRMA010000047.1 GCA_031259085.1 Christensenellaceae bacterium | reverse complement strand
CTAACGTGTATGGTGAGTATATAATAAGATCAATTGATTTTGAGAGCGATATATATACTAATCCTGGGGCAGGAAGCATGAGTTTTAATGTTGAGTTTGTGCCGTTTAACCCACAATTAAAACTTGATGGTTCTCCATTGATGACAGATGAAATTTTGGAATATTGTAGTAAATATTCATATTACTTAAGTTTTTATGAAGGTACCACATTTACTGGTGGTAATGGTAATCATGCATTAAACTATGCATCGGCTACATATAATATAACCCTAGTTATAAATAAAGCATTAACAACGGTTGAAATAAACGAGCCATTCGAGTTAGTTTACACAGGGAGTGCTCAAACCCCAGAATTTACTACATCCCCTGAATATCTTAAAGTGGTAGAATCGTATGAATTAAGAAACAGTAATGGAATATACACGAATACGTCAGCGCCTATTGTAGCCGGGGATTATAGAGTTACATATTACATTGATGATGCAAATTATAAGTCCGAGATAATGACAGCTACATTTACACTAGCAAAGCAAAAAATTACAATAATGCCAAATGAGGATCAGTTAGTCCCAACTGTTAATAATTCTATCACAGCACCTATCACTGATGATCAAATGACATATAATCAATATTTATCGAGTAAATATGGCAGATTAACAACACCTAACGTCATAATTACAGAAGCGGTTACAGGTGGCATAACATATAGTTACTCATATAAAAAAATGAGAACACAAGACGGGAGTACGATCGAATCAGAATACAGCTCGCCTGTAACATTATTACTCGCAAATTCTCTGATGGATTCAGGTGTTTATCTCTTGAAAATTATCGTAGATGCCACAAATTACGCAGGTGACTGCACCATAATGGTTTACTTAGCGCCAGCAAACGCAAATGAGTCCCTAGAAGCAGCATATTTTACTTATGCTTTTCCAGATGTAAAATCGACATATTATGTATATAATATAGGCGCATCTTCACCAGTTAGTATAAGTTATGATACAACTATTGGGCATCTTGAATATGGTCAAACAATTGCGGATGTATCTAAAAACAATCAAATATTCTCAAATTTTTCAACATCTGGTGTTCAGTACTCATACTTAAGTGGCAAAACAATAGTGTTAGGAAGATTCAGAATCTCGACTGAACAAGAAATAGCTGAACTTAATGGTATTACTTTAGACAATAGAAACGGGATTAGTATTCTCCCCGTAAGATATGAGCAAAACAATTCGGGTGTTGTAATTCCATACAATGCGTACATAATATGGGAGGCAGGCGAATATATAGAGGATGTCTTTGTATTGAACGAAAATTTTGTTTCGTTAAAAAAATCAATTTCACTATATGTAGCAAGAGCTACACCTGTGTTCGATAATATTAACTTTGATCCATTAGTATATGGATCTCAACTCGTTAGCTACCATTACGGTACTCCATATACAGCTGGCAACAATAGCGATATCACGGGAATCTCACAATATAATTTACAAACGTATGAATACGTACTAACTCCAGAAAATCCTGAATATATTGCAGAAACTGGTGATAACAGTGTTACATATGTATTCACTCCTACTGAGAATTATAATCTTAGATATAGAGAGATCACGTTCATTGCTTCTATAACAGTCACTCAGAAGAAGGCAGAAGTTATTATTGCAGAGAATATAGGCTCTCAGTTTGGCGACTATTATGTTGATCCTGAGGCTAGTACTAATCCTTTTGGTCTTAAGTTAAAATACGAATTTTTTAATGATGATGCCCCAATCACAATTGGACCAGATACTCCAGTTGGAAGTTATACAGTGAAAGTTAGTATAAACGAAACTAATTATTATGGCGATGCAACTGCAACTTATACTGTTAGTAAAGCACTCCTCGTTTGGAACGTTCAACCTCTCACAGTAAGTGGGGAGATTAGATATGGTGTAAAGATAGCTGATATTCAATTAACAACTGGTGGGTCGCTCAAAACGCGTGAGGGCACTTATGTTTTACCTGGCTTATTTACCTGCATTTCGATTGAGGGTTTAGATCCGAATGATTATATTCCAAGTGGCAGGCATGATGTCCTAGTCGAATACGAGCCAGGAATGACAGTTAGCAATGGGTTCGATGAAAGATATGAAGTAGGACGTTTGACTGTAACTATTGATATTTTGAAGAACACACCTGATATTATAATAGAGGATCTTAATAAAACATATAATACAAAATCACAAAGTGCTACTGTCAAATTTTCAGGATTAGTCTCTGATTACACGATCCAATATCAGATAAGTTATGTAAACAAAGCGAATGGAAACATCTTTGATAATGGGGATTCTCCAATAGAATCTGGCACTTATACTTTAAATGTTGTTATTAATGATTTAGAATATCAAGGAAGTGCAACCGTTGATTTTATAATATCAAAAGCCACAACATACATCACATCTAGAAGCTATGTGTTTGGTTATGATGGGGCTTCACACGCATTTGTTTTTGATTCATCAGTAGTGGGGCTCAACTTTATCTTGACATATTTAAGTAACAGTCAAGTTTCTACTGTAGTAGCGCCTTCAATGGTCGGCAAATATCAGGTTAATATTCAATTGGCAGAAGGGAATGTTGAGGCTAATTACAAGATTGATGGCACCGGCAATTACCCGTTGTATATTGTGCCAATAGTCAATGGAATTAAATCAGAAGATTTGTACCAATTCTATGGAAACACTTTTCCAATTACAGCTAGTTTTACTTATCAATCTATAAATCCAGAGATTATTTATAAAAACACTAAAAATATAGAATATAATGATGAGAGTTTTGTAAATGCTACTGCTGATTTATATTATTTAAGTTTCAATATTTCAATAAACGGCTTAGAGGGCACTGTGATAGCCGGGCGACAATCAGACATCTCAAATGATTTTTATTCGCAAGTAGTAATCCCTGAACTCTCTAGCGACCCATTCTATTTGTATGACACTGAGGTTGTTCAGTACGTCAACACCCTATTTATTGCAGTAAATAAAAGTACTGTAAAGATCATTTTAGATGATAGTTACGAAACCACATATACAGGACAGGATTTTAATCCTAATTCTTTGGGCATATACACTGAGCTTCAGCTTTACCAACCAAAGCTCATATTCACTTATACTTTAGGGGACACATCTACAGAAGAGACCACAACCGTAAAAAATGCTGGCACGTATAAGTTGATTATCAAAGTGAGTGATGATAATTACACAGGCGAAGCTAATTCTAAATTAATAATAAATAAAGCAGATCCTATGGCAAGAGAGGCGCCCACACTTGCTGGAAAATACAGTTATGGTGATAATCCTTCTTTGATAGAATTCAAAAACGATGGATGGGTTATATTTAATGGTCAATCCATTAGCGGGACGTGGTCTGTTGCTACACAAAATTTTGACAAAGAGACTGTTGGTTTGCATAATGATGTATTATTCAAATTTGTGCCTGATGATAAAAGTTTAAATGAAGCTTATATATATGGAACTATTAACATCAGCAGAAAAGATATTTCAGGTGATTTAGCCTATGAGCAGGCTGATTTAGAGCAAGAATATAATCGTGACAATCATACTGTTAGAGCATATATATTAAACAAATCTGCAGAGTATTTAGCGGTTGACAAGAATTTACAATTAACTGTATCATACAATAGTGCATCTTATGCTCCAGTTGATTGTGGTGCATATAAAATTTCTATTTATGTAAATAGCACATATTATGAGGGTTCAATCGGAACAAACGGTAGTATAGTAATGAATGTTGTTCCAGCTACACCTAGTCTTATTTTACCAACAATTTCAGCAATCAAAGTAGGGGATGAATTGTCGACTGCAAAAATAACGGGTGGTCTTGCATACATAGGTGATACGATCCATACGGTAGATGGTAACTTCTATTTTAACAATCCAAAAGAAAGACCTAGCGTGTTGAATGAAAGACCCTTCTCAATGTTATTTGCGCCAACCGACTTTAATAACTACACGACACCCATGTTTACTGTTTATGTGCTAGTTGTGCCAAGTGAGCAATCATTATACGATTATAGCTATGGTACCGTCAGCGTTGCTCCCTTTACCTATGGAATACCTTTATCTAGCATAAAACCTTCAATTGTAAGAGACACTGAGGACATTCCAGGGACGATAGAATGGGTTGATCCCATGCTCTTGATTAAAAATGGTGACACACCAGAATATCGTTTTATTCCTTCTAAAACAGAACAAAATTCCGATAATAGATACTATTATGATGTTTATCCAATTATTACAGCAAAAGTTGATCCTGTTACAATCAACAATGCAACGTTTAAATTAAGCGAATTGAGCTATGGAATTGTTTATGTAGGAGAAAGACTCAGCGAAGTGAGGTTATATTTCACCCCGCTAAACAGCGAAACTAATTCTCCAATTGATGATTTTAGTGTATCATTAATGGTAGGATCATCTAATATTTCTTTAGACACAGTGATTGACTCGACGCATCTTGCTAATCCTGCATCATTGAATGTTAAAATTACTCTGTCGAAGAATTATTATACTACAGCAATATTTGATATTACTGACATAAGAGTACGTAACCTATTAGCTGAAATTAATTTTAACACATCAGTCAAAACAAAAAATTATGATGGTAATCCATTAAGTGGTTTAGCATTACTTAGTACTGTTGGTTTAAGCGTTACAGATACGTCATTTGAACAAAAATTAGATAAATATGTTATCAATTCAATATTGCTTGATGGAGTTCTAGTCGATCAGGTTTTGAGTGCCGGCAGTTATATTGTGAGTGTTACATATGATGACGGCGTGCATTATGGAAATACTACATTTACTTTTGAAGTGCTAAAGAGAGATATTTCTAATGCAATCAAATTGCCATCTGGATCTAATGAGATAAGCTTTGAATATGGCTCTTCTAAAGATACATTTGATCTTATATTTTCAGAGGTAATTCAAGAGCAACAATTCAATTATAATGAGGACGACATATTACCATATATTTCATTTAGTTATTATGACGGTAATAATGGAATAACATATGGACCTACGTCACCTAAAAATGCGGGTGTTTATACAGTGACAGTTTCTATTTCAATCTCATGTCCTATGTTTACTGGTTCTCGTCCTTTCATATATACTATCACAAGAAAAGAAATCAATTTGTATTTTCCTAGTGCTAGTGGATATAGTTTTCAATATGGTGAAATTATTTCAATAATACCTGTAATTGATGTGACGGATGCAGGTGATTATTATTTAACATTTAATGATAGTCAAATAACTCCTGAAAATGCTGGCACCTATCAAGTTAAAGCACATTTAGACGGAAAGAATTTTTATGGTACATCATCTTCAGTTGTTCTATCAATAGAGAAAGCTAAATTGCTTGTGACTGAATATCCGACTATTACAGGCTTGATATTTGGTCAGAATCTAGGAAGTGCTACTATTGTAGGAGGCACTTGTGTCAATTCAAGGACAGGACAAGTGGCTACTGGTAGCTTCTATTTCATGGATCCAACAATCATTGGCTTTACAGCAGGTACTAATAACAGAGTCTATTTAAAATATATCTATAATGATAATTATGAAGTACTTGAGAATATTGAAGTAGATGTAACTGTCGGTAAAGCTACTGCTAATATAACTGTTACGAGTCAAAATGCAATATACACAGCTGGAGAAGTTAGACCAATTGTCAATTCGGACACAGCATACCCTGTTGTGTATGAGATGTACTTTACACAAGGTAATGTACAGGTAACTCCAGTTAATGCAGGAACCTATACTGTCAGGATCACGATAAATGACGATAATTACCAAGGTGAAATTTCCAATCTTACTTTTACTATTGTGCCGGTTAAAGCTTATAAAGTAATCGAGCCCACTCCGTCAACAATCACTTATGGATCCTCACTTAGCTATAGTGCTTTCTTTGGTGGTTCGGCTTGGTACTTTGAGTCTAATCCCACGAGTGGAAGTTTTGTGTACGCGTCTCCTGCGTTAGTCCCAGGCACAAATGAATTAAAGGAAAAAGGTGTAGGGAATGTAGTTGGGACCTATATAGTGGCATATAAATTTGTACCCAATGATACTCTAAATTATCTGGAATGGACTGGTGATATTATCATTACAGTGACCAAGGCCAATGCTTCAATTTTTGTATCAAATTATAACTTTACTTATGGCGATACAATTACAACGCCAAAATTCACAACAGACCCAGGCGGGATTACTGTTATAAACAGTGAATTTGAAAACGCATCATTTGAAGGGTCGACTCCTGATGCAGGTGTGTACAATTTTAGAGCATACATTGATAATGAATACTATACTGGTGAAGCAGTATATAACATAGTTGTGGCAAAAAAAGCTATTGAGTTTAAGTTTGTGAATGAAAACAGCAATCAGGTTGACAAATACATCACTCAGTATAATGTGCCCTTGAAAGCTCAGATATTGATTGATGCTGATTCGATTTTTGCAACTGGTGAGGGCATCGCTAGTATATTAGATATGTTAAAATATAATGTTATTTACACATACATTCAAAAGGATGTATCAAACCCAGAAGTTAAATTCGTCTCTCCTACTTTAGTGGGTACCTATTATGTCAGTGTTAGTTTATCTAATAACAATTACTATATTAGAGCTGAGGACTCAACTATAGATTATGAAATTGAACGGGCAACGATTACGAAAATAGAGTTTGATGCTAATAGCATAAGTAATCAAGTTTACGGATCAGTATCTTATCCTCTTGTGACAATCGAGCCTGCTGGTGTACCATACGAATTGAGATTTGATGATCAACCATATTTGCCGACAACAGTAGGAGATCACAACGTGGTGCTCATAATTTCAGACTCAAATTATGTTCCGATATCTAAACAAAACAGATTTAGGATATTACCAAAGCCTATAACAATAGAAGATATAAAAGTTCTAAATAAGGCATTTGACGGTACTTCTAATCTGACTATAACTGGCACGCTAAAGGGCCTATTGCAAAATGATGAAGTTTATCTAACAATCACAGCGAGAACTAAAGACGGAGCAACAGAAGTTGGCAGACATGATGTTGAAATAGTTAGTTGGGAGTTGAAAGGGCAACACGCAGGGAATTATACAATTTCAGTGATTCCTGTCTATACTAGTCAAATAACCATCACAAAACAGACCGTTGATGATTCATCTGGAGAAGGATATATCACATCCTCAGAGGGCTTTAGTCCAAATGTTACACTAGTGATAAAAAACGTCACGTCGTCAGCAGATCCTTCAAATATATTCACTGCGATATTAGGCCAAAAAGCAATAGTTAAATCTGTGGCGCTCAAAGAGAATGGCAACAACATGGTTTTAAGCGAGAGAGTCAAATTCTATATTTTGCTACCTGAAAATTATCGAAACTCAAGCGATCTAGAATTCATAGGTACTGGGGCTCTTGAGGGTGAGATGCTGAATTTTGTAAGAGAAGGTGACTATATAACTTTCTATGCTGACAGATCTGGTGAGATAGTAATAATAGCACACGATTTTCCATACTGGTTAATAATCGTTGGTGGTGCATTATTGTTGATAGTATCTTTGTTTGTGTTTATTAAGGTTATGCCTGCAAAACGTCGTTTGTATGTTACCAGAAGATTTAGAAAGGAATATCAAAGGCGTGCATATGTGACAAATGTAAGAGCTGCAAGAGCAGAGAAAGAGAGATTAAGATTAGAGGAGCAAAAATACAATGGTCATTACGATTAAAAAATCCATTGTTATAATCATAGCTTCCATTACATTTATCATACTAATTACCAGCCTCAAAACAGGCATTACAAAGGCAGCTGATGAAACAGATTTGATTATAAATCAGATATATAATGATAACTATTATTCTGAATATGAGGGCGTTGCGTATGAGTTTACTTGTTCGCCTTATACAAAAGAGTTGTCGTGGAAATTAGAGCATGATTATGACGGTTCTATATTAGAAGATTCAATAGAGCTAGAATCTAACATATCTTATAAATATGGGTATTATTATTTCAAAGAAAACGGCACTTATACTATAACAGCTTTTGATGGGACTGAAACCATTGAAACAGAATTACTAATTAATGTTATAGATTATAAAAAACCTGAACAGACAGGCCTGAATGATACCTATGAGTTTTTAGGTCCTTATTTGTCATGGTATAATGCGTTTGTAAACGATTATTTCACAGTACAAAAGAAAGATGTTTCTAGTGGATTAGATACGGTTATGATTTTGAGAGACATTCAGAATGGTGAAGGTTTTTCTAGTGTTATGCCAGATGAAGATGATGATGAATATGCATATAGAGATATAACACCAACTGTTATAAAAAGTTTACCAGTTGATGTTATAGCAGAGCACACGAAGATATCAAATAACGGGATTAAGTACAACGATTATATCGACTTTGATATAGATCAAACTGGTGGCACATACTATGTGTATGCAATAGATCGCGTTGGGAACGTTTTACTACAAAGATTGTTTGACATGTATGATATGACGCAATATCAGATAACTTTGTCTGATGGTACTATCATTGATTATACTGAGACTATTAATCTAGCGGCCACTAGAGTAGCTGAAGAAGATTCTGAATACGCGCCCAGTATTATAAAAGCACTGAGTGATGCTCTTGATCGTATTAGATTAAGTTTTGCAAGAAAGGATGACGATGAAATACTTGCTGCGGCTAAAGCCTTTGATATAGCGCAGACAAATTATACTAATGCAATACGCGTTTATAATTTAGAATTAATTGGCTCGGGTGTTTTCCCAGATAGTGATAAAATAGTAACACTTAATTTTGATGACAGCACTGTATCGATTTTAAAAGGACAGACTGCAAAATTAACATTGACTTTCTCTGAGTTTAGAGAAGATTATATAGATTTTGAATTTATTAAGAATGCTATGAGTATCGAGAAAGCAAATAGATTATACAAGATTGATAGTAAATTGACAATAGATGGTGAAACGGCTACTTTGCTAGCTCCGATTCGAATAAGATTTGCAATTCCGTCTACGTTTAGCGAGCTTGGTGTATCAAATGTAATTGATGAAAATATAATAGTCACGGATGTTGAACGCGGGAATGAATGGTTAATCTTGACAATATCTTATGTAAATCAATATTTTTATGTTATAATTAATGACGAAAATGTTGTAACTAGGAATATGACATTGATTTATATTTTGATTGCACTGGCGGGCTTAGTCTTTGTTGTGGGGTTTATTATAGTTGTATTGCTTGTTAAAAAGCAAAAAAAGCTTCAAGCACAATTGGTTAGTGCTAATACCACTGATGAATCTAACAAAGTAGATGCAAATATAAATAGCAAAGATCAAGGATTAATAAACAAGGAATCAAAGTCAATTCCACATAACAAAAGCAAGAAAAAAAAGAGATGATAAGATAAGGTATATTAATGCGATATTTAAAAAAGACATTTGAATATTTATTTTTACTTGACAGATCAAAGAGGTTTTTTACAATTTTCCTTTTCTTATTACCTGTAGGGGCTGTCTTTAGTTGGCTTATGCCAAGTGGTAATTATATTAAGATGATTAGCACATATACGGCTGAGCCCAAACAATTTTTTTCAATTTGGACATTTGATTCTAATTTACTTAATTATCTATTCGTGCTCTTGATAACATTTGTTATTTTAATATTCTGTGTTTCTATTATTATAAGTATTATTTCTAGATCATTTAGAGTAGGTGTTTTTAAATTTTACAAGCCATTAACTGATTTCAATGATAATTTCTATCCTGTTTTTTGCTCCGCTGTGACATACTTAGTTATTTTAATATTGTATAAATTAGTTATAACAACTCTTTTAGGACTTTGGAAAACAATAGATGATTATTATATTTCACTTGGCATGGCTGTTACAACAATCTCTATAATGACATTCATCTCTGCAATTCTAACTGCATACACTGTCTTAATAATGCCTATTATGTCAGTCACAGGTGTTAAACTAAAATACGCCTTTTCACAGAGTATTCGAAAAACCAGTGATATGATAATACCAATTTTTCTGGGATTATGGATTCCAGTTATAGCAAAATCATTGATTGGATCAGCAATAGCTGTAATTGGCTTAAAACATCTATTACTGTGCATGGATATCCTGTTAAACACATGCTTGTTTTCATATTTAGTAGTTTATATAATGATTGTTTACTATGAAATAGAACAAATCAAAAGAGAGGATTATACCCCACATTATTACGTGAAAAAATCCAGAAAAGGAATATCAAAGGATTAAGGTAAGGACATGATAATAAAGGATTCATTTTCAGTTTTGAGTATAAACATAGGTCTTATTTTCAAAACCTTTATATACACATTCATTTTGATGATAATATTTTTTGCTATTATGTCAAGTGTAATAAGACCCATAGCAGATATGATCTTCATTGACTTTGAGTTTTCTGAACAATTAAGATTAGCTTTTGATAGATGGTTACAAGGCGAGATAGATTCATTCAGAGCATTATTTAAAGAGATCATGCGATTTGTGTCTAGCGAGTCTAGCAGGACAGGAATAGTCGCTTTTAATATGATAGTCGTATATGTAATATTTATGTTTTTTATTCAAATGACAACTATTCCAATAACAAAAGTATTGTATAACAAAATGAGCCAAGGTTATGACGAAAGATTTCATATGTCGCTTATTTCAACATTGGGATTATCTTTAGCTTATTCTACTTTTAATGCATTGACAGGAGCACTTGTTGATTTAATCATTATTGTATTTGGAATTGTTCTATTAGTTTTGCTATTTAATGTGATGAATATCTATGCAATAACAATTGCAATAATAACAATATTAATATTACTTGCAATTCGAATTTCGTTTGTAATAATGTTAGCACCAATAATGATAACTGAGGAAAAGAATGTATTCAAAGCATTTTTGTTATCTATTAAAAGGACACCAAAAATGTTTTCAAAGATATTTCCTGTTATACTGACTGTTATATTAGCTGTGTTTGCAATATGCATGTGTACGGTTGCAGTTACATTTGGAATCATTCCGATTTTCCTAGTACCAACTTATATGGTTTTGATGTCTAGCATCAGTTTGATTGTATATTTCATAAGCCAGAAAAGGAAATACTATGCTGTTAATGTTTTAGATTTTATCGGAAGAGTTGATTCACTATCTCAAAATCAAATATCCAATCAAGATGAGATTAAACCAAGTATTTCAATGTCAAATGAAGCGTGTCTAACTGAAGCTGATGAAAGTGATATCAATAATACAAAAATAGTTGATGAACCAGATAACACAGATGATGCTAGCAATACCTCAGACGTTTAATGCAACAACTGAGATTAGAGATGTTTGAAGTGACAGATAGCAAAATTTTTTTAAGGATATAAAATCACTTAACATAGATTACCTTATTTGAAGCCTCTAATTATTTTAATTTAAACTATTTATATTAACCCTTAAAATTGGGATTTATATTGTATATTCATTATTCAAATTTTACAAAATTTTCAACTGATAATTAAAATAAAATGTCTTTGACTTTATCTTCATCCAATCTAGTTTATATGTTATGCTTCAGTCAAAACAAAAAAGATGCCTTTTTTCTAAATATCTTTAATTAACTTAGCTTATTTGGAAATTAAGTTATTTCATTACATAGTTAACATAGTAAAAGCATCTAATTTAAGAATAGGTACTATATGCTTAAAGCTCATCAACACAAGACTATGTAAAGAATTGTTTTAATTATTTTTAACCCTCAAAATAGATTTTACCTATCCGTCAATTTTTAACATAAGAAAATTCGTTCAAGAGGTTTTAGCGAAATTTGGTTATACTCTAGCTTAGTCTATATTATTGCGACCGATTTTAAAAGACGCATTAAATGAGTATCGATTGATGGATCAGATCCATTTCTTAAAGGTCGCGGGCCTTAAGAGAGTTAAAACAGTGAGCTCGCGCGCCTTAATAAAAAAGGCTATAGCAAAAATAAAAAGAAAATTAGCAATGAGGATAAAGTCATACTTGCGGTTTAACATAGTTGTATCATTCAAAGCAATACGATATATGTTTGGAATAGGGGTTCACATATAAACTCACTAGATGTATGAGATGCGATTTAGGATGTTTAAAAATCTAATGATATTTTTGAAAAGCTAGAAGCCAACGACTTAGATGATTGCCTTTAAAAGCATGAAGATTTCATGGCATTATATGCAGGCGTTATGATGTTTATTCAAATTACATAAGAAATATAGAATAGACAAAGTAATAGATGAATCATTATATCTAGAAACAAAGCAAAAGCAAACCAAATATAATTTTAGCTAATGTTCTATGAGCTTCCATGTTCTATAAGATTTTATCATGATGATGAGTGGTTCTTAGATAGAGGGTTAGTGCAATTGTTGCCTTGTCTGTTCCATCAAAAGATACATCTTTTAAAATAGTTAATCAATATCTAAGAGATCAAAACATAGAACTTTTTAATGCATTAAATAGAATTCTTAGACGAACATGGCTATTTTGGATACTTAGAAACTTGATTATACAGCAATTGAACATTATGGTGATACTTAAGGTAGAGAGGGTAATTTAAGTATAAAACGATGAAAAGCTTAAAGTCATACTAGGGACTAGTAGCTCGAAGATAGTGAGTATGGTAATATAACATATAGCGAGTTAACCCCAAGCGCACGATAATCAAAATGATCAATTTTAGAATTTTTATAAACATATTATCGTGGCATGAAAAAACTATAAAACATGTAGTGTTTGACAGTAAATTTATAACTCTTAAAAATCATAGAAACTAAATAGAGAGATTAGAATTTGTAACAATTTAAAATAGGAGTAAAAACATAGTTAAAAGGCAGACTTATTTTGAAAAGATGAATTAAAAACTGTTCGCATTAAAAGCTCATAAGCGTAGTAGATTAGTCAAATATAATGAAGGCAAAAAAGTAAATCGTGCCTATGGTGATTGTAAATTGCTACAGTCATTACTAAAACGAAATGATAAACTTAGATATAATAATAAATGATTTCGAGTTAAATACTCTCAAATTATAAGGAAGTATTCTAAACACTGGTTATTTGAAAACATCTTATATGAGCAAATGTATTTTTAAATATGAATAAAAACAAATAAGTATCACCTTTAAATGTTTATTTTGATCATGCTTTAAAACACTAACTTTTAATTTATACCGTTTTAACGTAAACTGCGAAATAACAGCACTGAAGAGCCAAGATTTATACTTAAAATTTATTAAAACTAGTGGTAAAATAGATATAAACGATGATTCTTTAAATGTGAAATTGAATGAAATAATAATGTGCATATATTAGAAATCATTAAAAAGTTCACTCTAAAAAGCTACTACATCCATAATAAAGGCTATAAAATTATTGAAATTTTAATTTGCAATTTTACACCTAAAATAGCGCTAATCTATGTTCTTAAAAAAATAGTATATAATTAGTAAAGCGGCATGCCAAGATTCGACTGGCAGTGTGATTTTGAGGATAGTTTTGACGGCGAGGCGCCTATAAAACGAAAATAAAATTAAAGCTTAAAATGAAAATTTAAGATACTTAAAAGTTTAAAGACAAGGGTTAGATTTGTAACTAAAGTTAACAAGTTCATAGCTAAAGCGCACGTGTGCATATTTTAAATGCAAACTATTTAGACCCAGGTTAAATCAGAGCCTGCCATTTGTTAATTTGCGACATTAAATAATTAGATACACGAATAAATCCTTCTGTTGTTTTGTTAAGAGAAGGAGATCTCTTGATCTTCTATATAAATTGAATACAGAGCTACACGCGTTTAGCTTTTTAATTGCTTAAAAGTTTGATTTTACTTTTATATCATTCTACCGTTTTATACTAGGCTACTGCTTTTCCATTTTTTTATCTAATAGTGATAACTATAATATTACTTGATTTCAACAAAGGTTGCTACTTTAAAAGAGGAGATTCATCATGATACAATGAGAGGTTTCTATATAAATATTATTGATCAGAAATCGTTTGTAGAATTGTTGAATGCTCTATTTAGTCAGTCTCAACAATAAATTACATTATAAAGGCCATCATGGGTTAACATGATGGCCAGAGAAACAAAATATTATTATGTTATTATTTAAAAGTTTTTGCAAATTCAGCAATTGCAGTAAAAATAACGCCGACTCCATATGCTCCGGCATCTGGATGATCGAGGCTACGCTCACCGACGTTTGCAGCCCGGCCCATTCTTGCTGAAATTTTCTTGGTGTCCTCAGCGCCTTGGACAGCAGCTTTTGCGGCTTTCTCCATACACACTATTAATGGGAATCCTTTATCAGCGGCTTTTTCCATCGCATCCGTTGCTGGCACTAATGCGTCTATTAAAGTCTTATCGCCTACGACAGCCCCACGACCAAATGAGCGTTCACCAGTTTTCTGTATTGAGGCAATCGCACCACGTAATATCTCAACTAGTCCACGTACATTTAATTGTGATGCCCCACCAGACGCCTTAGCTGCGCCTCTGAATGCGCTACCCCATATAGGGCCACTAGCACCACCGCAGTATTCCATAATTACCATGCCACAACTTTTAAGGAAGGCCCCAATGTTATCGGTTTCAAGATTGTTCCACTCAACCATTAATTGTTTGAAGCCCTTAGCAAGAGACATTCCAAAATCACCATCACCTGCTGCACTGTCAACCTCGCAGAAGGGTATTTCGTTAGCGATAATAACCTCTGCCATTTTATCTACGATATCTATTATATTTTTAGTAGTTAAAACATCCATACAATCACCTCAAATTAAACTTTAAATGCTGGAGCATCACTAGGCGCGTCTAAGAGCTTCTTAAGTTCATCATCCAATCTAAGAACAGAAACAGAAGCACCCGCCATATCAATAGATGTCATATAGTTCCCAACAAACGTCTTGTAAATCTTAATCCCTCTAGCTTCGAGTTCATTTGTGACAGCATAATTGTATAGATATAACTCTTGCAATGGTGTCCCACCGAACCCATTAATAAGCAATGCGATTTCAGCGTTTTCAAGACTCATATTACTTTTTTGAAAATCAGCACAGAGGTCATTTACGTTGCGTTTTGCTAATGCATTAGCACTACTCATTGGCTCTCTAGCAATGCCAGGTTCGCCATGTATACCTACACCATACTCTAATTCGTTATCACCGATATCGAATGTTGGTGCGCCTTTAGCTGGGGTTGTGCATGAAGTTAAAGCAAACCCTATTGATCTTACATTTGATATAGCTTTTTGTGCTACCTTCTTTACTTCTTCTAGAGAACGGCCTTCTTCTGCTGCGGCACCAGCAATTTTATGAACAAAAACAGTACCAGCAACACCCCTTCTGCCAATAGTATAGAGACTGTCTTTTACCGCAATATCATCATTTACGTACACAGAATCGACTGTCATATCTTCATCTTCAACAGCCATAGCTCGAGCACTATCGAAATTCATGCAATCGCCGCTGTAGTTTTTAATGATCAACAATGTGCCGCAATTTGATATAGTATTAGTAAGAGCTTTAAGAACCTGTACTTGAGACGGAGATGCGAAAATATCGCCGCAAACTGCAGCATCTAACATGCCTTTCCCTACAAAACCGGCATGTGCTGGTTCATGGCCACTGCCACCGCCGCTTATTAGTGTTACTTTATTTACATTTCCGTGTTTTCTTTTAACTATTTTATATTTCTCAACAAATTCTAATTCAGGATGTGCTTTGCAGATGCCTTTGCACATCTCAACCACAAAAGTTTCGGGTGTGTTTAAAATCTTCTTCATTATTTACAACACCTCTCTTTACGGGCTAAACACCCGAGTTTATCAGCTGTTAAAATCGCACCAGCAACACCATCAACAGTGATTGGGAATGGCATACTATGTACGCTTTCTTCAGGAATACATGATTTTTCCGCGACAGCCTTTAACCTATCACCGATATCATTAACACCAAGATCGGCTAAACACACTGGTAATCCAACACTTAAACAGAAATCAATAACTTCTTCTATCTCTTCCATATCAGCATTTTCTAATACTAATTGGCAAATTGTACCAAATGCAACTTTTTCACCATGATAGTATTTATGAGTCTCTTCAAGTATAGTTAATCCGTCATGGATAGCATGAGCTGCTGCTAACCCGCCACTTTCAAATCCAAGTCCTGATAACAAGATATTGGCCTCTACTATGTTTTCAAGCGCAGGAGTTACCATATTTGACTTGCAAGCAAGTAGTGCTTTCACTCCATCTTCTAAGAGCGTTTCGTAGCAGAGAGTTGCGAGTGCAAAAGCAGATTTTGTGCCTTTTGCAGGAGCAGTATATCCTTCTCTATATCCGCATGGTAATCCAGCATTTACATTTGCATAGGATTTTGTGTTAGCACGTGCTTCAAAATAAGTTGACAATGCATCTCCCATGCCAGACACTAAAAATCTAGCAGGTGCGTTAGCAATTACTGTGGTGTCAATTAAAACAACACTAGGGCTTTGTTTAAAGTATGCATAATCATCAAATGCACCTTCATCAGTATAAAGAACAGCTGAATGGCTCGTGGGAGCGTCTGTTGCAGCTATCGTCGGCACGATGATTAAAGAATCGCCTTCTGCTACACATTTTGCTGTGTCTATTGCCTTGCCGCCACCTAATCCAATTATGCAGTTACAAGATTTTGATTTTGCTATAGTCTGTAGCTCCTTAACTACATTTCTAGAGCATTCGCCTTTGAATGGAGCTTCAATAAACTTGATGCCATACTTTTTGGCAGTGGCGTCTAATTTAACCTTAACGCGCTTTACATCATCTGGGTGTGCAATCAAAAGGGCATTCTTGCCGAATGTCTGCACAAAATAACCAAGATTAAGCAATTCGTCCTCGCCCTGTACATATTTACTAGGGCATATAAAAGCTTTTCTCATCTGAGATATATCCTCCGAATTTAGATCCTAACGATAGATATCATTAATAAACAACAAAAATTTACATGATATATACATGCAAATAACCATAAAAAATATCGTCTTTAATATTATAATATTATATGCAAAAATAGTCAATACTCATTTGCAAATTCATGTTTTTTTTTAATAAAAGTTTTACAATCATTTTACAAAAATGAAATGATTTATTTGAAAAAAAGAGATATTAAATTGCGCAGTGGGTATATTCATGGTAGATCTGAATACTGGGAATTTATAACCCTGTCGTTATATACAATTGAGGTTATATTATTACAATTATTGAATGCTTTAACCCCAATCTCTAGTGGTGTCTGTGACGGATTAAAAATAATCGTATTAAGGGATATGCATCCCGCAAAAACAGCCGCGCCAATTTCATTGACGGATGACGAAATGATTAATTTCTTAATGAATAGGTTGCTTTTAAAAGCGGCTATTGTTTTATCCACATAGAGCTTATTATCTAAATAGAGTGGGATTGTAGAATATTGATCATCTGATAAACTCAAAATGGCTGTCACCGGTTTTGTTATTACCTCGTCATTAATTGCTAGAGTGTATTCGTCAGGGAACTCTATATAATCTAATAATCCAGTATAACCTACCGCCACAAATGAATCAAAATCAGTATCATTAGTTATTTCATGTTCTAGATGTTTGCCGTCTTTAAGTGGCATGAAAATTATATATTTAAGTGAATCATTGCGTTTATCAATGTTTGCATCGACTTCAGTTGTATCACTAAAGGAGGAGCTCCATATGGCAAAAGTGTCAGCAGAATTAAAAATAGAAATAGCTATCAATATACAAACAGTAAACAAAATTGTAATTATCGTCTTAATTTTCAAAATCTTAACCCCCTAAATAATCTGGTAATGAGAGAGCGATTTTGATTTTGACTGTTGTATCCATTAGATCTAGTGCAGTCAAATCCGAAGGAGGAACCATGAATGTTCTAATCGAGATATCGATGCTTTGATGAGCCGGGATTACTAAGAGATTATTAAGAAATATAGTGTGTGCGTTATTAGGTTCCACATATCCACTATTATTAACTATGTATAGTTGATCTTCTAGTACATATGCCACCTTATCTTCTAAATAAACAATATTAGTCTCCTCATAAACATAATATCCTTGACTCGAATCACAATATATTGAAACACCACGTAGGGCAAATGTTGACACAAAGCCTAGTTCTCCACTTGAGAACAGATCACGAGTACTAGAATTGTCTTTTGTTATTACTGCTGTGAATGATGCTAATACGTTACCTGTGGTTTCTGGATCGCCTGTATAATAGGTAAAAGAAGAATTATAAACCAATTCTCCCCTTGGTTTAACTATATAACCAGGATCATCCCACTTATTTTTGGCGATTGCATCGGAAGTGACAATAGCAGGATAAAGAGCACCGGTTTTATTGCCAATTGGTGAATCAAATGTCAGAACAATTATACCTTCACTTGGAACTAAATAATTTAGTACAAACTCATAATTCGAGTTAAACCATGAAAAAGTAGCGCCAATAACAGAGCCTATTATTGCGATGAATAAACAAAGTATAGATAATGAAGTAATGACAATTCTAGTTTTCATTATTTACCTCAGATTAATCATACAATTCAAAGTAAAATAAAATTTAGCACCTGCATACTTGAAATCTGAAAAATTGCTTGGATTATAATCATAATTACCCACTTCCCATTTAAGATAGGAGTTTTGAGGTAAATATATAATTCTAAGCGAAAACTTATTTTCACCGTCAAGTACTACATATGGCTGATCAGTATTAATATTGGTCACAATGTTTTCAGAATCAATATAGTATTCGTTATCATCAATATCGATAAGTCTAATTGTAAAATATTCACTTGACTTATTTGATTGTAACAAATAACTATCTTCATCTTCTAGGGATCCATGCGTTGCGACAAAATTATTTAAGACAATAGACAGAGTGCAAATTTGATTTGCAGTTTGACTTGTGACATTGATAGCAGCCTGGGCCACGTATGGAGCATCATCAGTATTAGGAGCGCCAACACCAGTTTCACCATTATAACCCTCTGATGTAATCAAAGTAGAATTCATGAAAGCAGTTAAGGCAGAAGAGCTCATGACACGTGTTTGATTTGTATCGACCTCACTATTTTGATAAAACCAAGCAAAAGAAGTACCCAGTGCTATAGCTAACATTATGATCACAGAAAATGGCAATAATAGATGTTTTAAGAGCTCACGCCGTATAGCAACTCCATTCATTGTTCACCTACCAAATTGCGTTTTCGTATAATCACTTGATTTACTGCATAATCAGTGAATAAATATGTATCCTGGGTTACGTCTGAGCTAAAGATTGTTTTACCATTAGTAATAAAGCTCTCACCATAATATGTCTCAAGCAATGTCCCCACGCTAGAACCTGGAGGGATTATTATATCATACAGCAATTCGTATGAAGCCCAGCTATATATTTGCATTAAGACTAACTGCAGATGGCTTGTGATCTTATATGGATTCTGGGTAGTTCCAGCGTTATCTGACGTGTCTGAGAGCAAATATGGTTTTAATAAATAAGTTCTCAAAACTGTTATGACCTGGTATGACCCAGCCACAAACTCAGAATAGGTAAGTGCTGAAGTTTGATCAGTTGATAAAATGTTGCCATTAAGTGATAGTGAATTTTTTAGATAATGTCCGTTTATGCTAACCAAAGTTGAATCAAAATCGCCGATGAAACCACTAACCTGCGGTGTGACGGCTGCTGTAATGCTAACTTCAACAAAACTATTGATGTTATTAAGTGTGATTTGACCATCATAGACAAAACCTCCAACAATTGAGCCTACGGCAAAATTGTCGAATTGAGCATCAATTGTGCTCTTAACAAACATATAACCTACACTCTCAATGTCTGAAAGAATTGAATTTGTTGAATGACCTATAATTGAGCCGGCATACAACTCTGATACTTCAGAAGAAATAAATATTATGCCTTGGAATGATATGTTATCAATATATGAATCAACTATTGTGCCAGCAATTGCTCCTACTCTACTAGATGTAGATGAGACTGTCATATTTCTAAGTTTAAGGTTTACGACACTACCATTATTAATATTATTAAATAAGCCCTCACCATGAACAAACATGTTAGTTATTATAAAGTTGTTCCCGTCATACTTTCCTGTCAAGTTATTAGCCGGAATGTAAATTGATGCCTGATAATTTTCGATACCATCGATGTTAGCTGTTTGATAGATTGTATAATTAACACCATCCGCAGTTAAACCATCAACTAAATATCTAAGGTTTAATAATTCTGTTAGATTTTTTACATAGAATTCATAATTAGTTGCATCTTTGATCTCAAATCCAACTATTCTAATATATGGATAATTGAAGTTATAATTATTTAATATATCAGCAGTGGTTCCAAGGAGATCAATATCATAATAATAGTATGGAGGCAAGTTCTTGTTAGCATAATCGGCGCGCCATGTATTATTATCAACAGTCAATACTGATAATTCGCTCTTTAGCGTGTCAAAGTCACTACCATTAATAGAATCTCCTGCATTCAGCCCGTTATTGATCGAGTTTATTGTAACGTCTAAAATATCTGTTTGATCAGCTATATTATCTAAAGACTGGAGTGTGTTATTATAGACTATTGTCACATTTCGTTTATAGATCATGTAATCTGCATTTTCAATGTTTGTTATAATAAATATATAATTGCTATTTCCAGCACCATCATGAGCCGTGAAATCATCTAAAACGTACACTATATGAGACCCAGCATTCGCTACAGGGACTGCTAAGTTCGTTAAATTAACGACTCCCACACGTCCAGATATAAAATTACCGGCAACTAAATTAGCAGAGAATGTAAACAATATTGGTTCATATTGATAATCTACATTGCTTAAAACTTCAATTACTGTTTTAGAATCATAGACTTTACTGAGTGATGATTTTAAGGTAATTTCGATCGTTCTCGGAGTGATATACCAATAATGAGATAATTGGGATTCAGTAATAATGTAATTACTTAATCTATCAAATCCATTGCTGTCAGTTAATGTAACAGTTGACAAATAGCTATCTGATGCTGTAAACGCTGTGCCTGTTCTTGTTATTATAATATAGCTAGTATCTGTAGTCTCAATTCCACTAACTGTCCCAGCATAAGTTTTCAGATTGCCATCATAGACGTAGGTAGAGGTTGAAGGATAAGTTATAGTTAATTGTTTTCTTGTAATAGTTCCAGGCAGACTATATATAACATAATTTAGAGAATCTTCACCTGTTATTAAGAAACTCAAGGTGGTTGCTAACTCAACATATGGCGAATTGAATGCAGCGGTTACAATTATATCTGTGCCACTTATCTTGCTATAATCATTATCCTGACTAGCGTTAGGTTGTACTTCATTATATAATGAAAATGCCGTGTAATTCCCATTCGCGTTATATATTTTAGTTGGATTTCCATCTGAATCAGTGGATGTCAAGTTAACCTTTAGTTCCTTAGGCTGAACAGTTAGAGTAATGCTAACACTGGGGACTATGCCAGATGCATAATCACAATCTGAGGACTCAGTAGATGCTGCATCGTTTAGTGCAAATACTACAGTATATACTCCAGCGTTTCTAACACCACCGTCTTCCAAATAATTACTGAAGGTACATTGAATCATTGGATTAACTTCATCATTTAAATAAACTAAAACACTAACTTTTTCAGGGTTATTTTGATCTGGCAGGTTTTTAACGAAGTGATCAAGTGAATTGAAAACCACTGATTGTGGTGAAGCATCCTGTATTATGACGCCTGTTAATGATTTACCAATAACAAAATGCATTACCATATGATCATAAAAACCAGAATAGGCTGATTGTGTGAGTGGCAGGCTACTCTCAATAATTGAATCGTTATGAGCTTTTAGCTCGACAGAGTCAGAATTAAAGTTAAAGTTTTCTGTGGGTGCATAACCATTTCCTTCGCTATTAAAGGCAAAGTTGTGTGCCTCCTCTCCAGTGAATGACAACAATACCCAGTAACTTCCTGCATGGGTAGGACCTGTATTAGATAAAGGTAATTGATGATCAGGGTGGTATTCTAGAGAACTATCAGTTCCACAGGAACATAATCCAAAGAAATGTATAACCACACCAATGCCAGTCGAAAATTGATTGTATAGTTGGTCATTTATAGAAATCACATATATTGAATGAGAGGATCCGTTATAAATCATCCCGGTAACGTTCCATTCGTAGTTCTTTCCGTTATAACCCCACGTTATTAGTGATGGTGTAATATCATAGGGATTAATTGTGTATGATAAATCCTTAGATTCATCTAATACATAGTTTTGAGGTGCGTCACTGTCGTAGTTGATTGAGGCTCCTGCTAAATAATTCCCGCTATTTCGGTTTGTGTTACCATTCAAAGTTAAATTAACTACGTCGCCAGTACAAACACCATTTGAATAGGTGCTAGTTGCAAGAATCGTTTGTGTATTTCCATTAAATTTCAAGGGTTGTGTATAATCCCAAGAAACACTTATTGTTTTTGCTGTTATATTAACAGTCACGTAGTCAGGTTGAATGAGAGAATAATTATTAGCTTCTGAACCACTTAATTCAATATCGGTCACCACAGGCTTCATTGACCCAACATTTTTATTAACAGTCCCTAAATTTAGTATTACACTCAAATTATCAATATCAATGCTCTCAACATTAGACAATTGGCCTCCAGTTAGTGTAACTGACGTTTCAGCATTATATATTCTGTCTGTAGCAATTACATCAGTGATAGTTATTTCTTTTTTATAAATATCACCTTTGAATGTAAACGAGAAATTATTTTTAGGTTCGTCTCCTACCTGCAATACACTAGTGTCTTCTGATGATAGTCTGTAATTCATCCCTTCATTATCATTTATTTTAAGAATAACTGTTATATCTTGGGTTGATACATCCTTATTTGTAAACAAACTAGAGATAATTTCGTAGGTTTCACCGCTAATTAGAGGATCGATTGAAAAATGCTGACCGTCTACTAAATCTGCAGTAGTGGTTGCATTATATTCCTTTGAGTAAGGTGCCAATTTTTTTACAGGCAAATATTTAGGAGTTATATTAGCATCAAACTCAAGGTAAGTAGTAGTTAGATTATAGTCAGTGACTCTATAAACAGTGGAGTTTGATGATATAAGTGATATTATATCAAGTGTTACTTTTATAGCAGATGTGTTTTTAGTGTCGTAGTAAGGATCATCATAAGAGATGTCAAAATAACTTTCTTCTGCGCCAAAGTCAATCAAATTGTAATATGACTTTGAAAATACAGTAGATGTAGAAGTCAATCCATCATATGCTTTTGTAATTGCTACAAATTCATCTAGCACCACGACCGACACAACTTTTGGGGTTATTGAGGCTTGAATTGTAGTAGAAATCCCATCAAAGGTATAATTTGTTAAAGGATAATTAGTAGGATTTGAACTGACAAGTACAGTAGTTACAAAACTCACATGCGTAGCATCAGTGTGGTGTGTATTATATACGGGCGCGCTAAACGATGCTTCATAATATGAGGCTTCATTATCGTTTAAGAACCCATTTAATGAGTAGAATGTAGACTTAGAAAAAACAATGCCAGCTGGCAAAGCAGTAGTAGTATCGTATGCTTTAGTGATTGTAGCATATGAAGGATTCATTTTAATTGTGATTACAAGTGGAGTTATCTCCCCCACACCCGCTAGACTCAATGTGGTATTTGACAATATTGTTGTAGGAGATGCAATTAAATTGTAATTAGCAGATTTAGTTCCAGCTAATTTAATATTTAATATTGTAACATTCTTGTTAACGCCCACATCCTTAGTATCGTAACTAGATGTGCCGGATAAATCAATATCATCACTGCCTTTAATGCCATCCAATTTATATCCACTAACTTGAGCTGTAGTGGTTCCATCGTAGGCCCTCTTAACCGAATTAGCAGCTCCTACTGATACAGTTATAGTGGCCTTTTCAATATCCCAAGAAATTTGAGTGTTTGTTGTGTTGACTAAATAATTTGTAGGAATACCACCTGAATCTTTATGTTCAATATACGTAGCACTAACTGTTGCTGAATATTTACCTGCATCAGTTTTTTTGTTGTCATTATAAATAAACTGGGCAGTTAATTTTTCATTCAGTATATTAGTAGGATAAAGAGTGACAGGAACACTTACGGTTTTCTCAGTTGAATCATATTCAAATGGAGAGTAATCCCATACTAAATCAATAGTTATTGATTTTGCAGTAATGCTAGCAGAATATTCAAGAGTGGTTGACGAGAATATATAATTTGCATCAATAAAACCAGTGCCTTTTGTTAAACTGTTAAAAGTTATTTTGAGGATGTTGTTTGAATATGCGACATTTTTGTCCTGATATAGCATTGTTAGTATATTAGCACCAGTGATTTCAGTAGCTAAAAGCATTGATAAGCTATTGCCGTTGCCTAATATCTCATAGTCTGTGTCCTTAACAGGAGGGTCTCCTGAATATGTAGTTGTTCCATTATACACCATGCTAAACGTTTTGGTAGATGATTTAACAATAGTTATAGGCAAGGGATTAATTTTGCCTAGTATTGTTTGAGTAGTACTAATAGAATAATTTTTTATAACATCTTGAGCACCTACTAGTGTCACATTGTTAAGGTTAATATTAATTGAAGTACTCGATGCATTTTTGTTTGCATATTTAGCTCCGCCAATATTGATTTTAACATCTTGATTGTTATATATGTTATTAAGTGTATAATTGACACTTAGTAATATCTGTGAGATATCTACTGAATCAGTTGCATCATAATATTTTTCAACTGGATTAGCATTAGTGATTGTGACTTCTATCACGCGTTTAATGATATTAAAATAGTTGACATTGGAGATAAAATCTATAATATAATTAGATTCAATAAAACTACCATTTGTAGTTAGTTCAAGTGTTCCTAATGTGAATTGATATTGTCCTACATCTTCGCCAGATACCCTCTGAATAGTGCCTTTAGAGCTTAGTTGTTCTCCACCAATTAACCCAGACACACTAAAATTAAATTTACTAGGATCTAATTCACCATAAATCTTAGATATTCCACTATTTGGTGTTATCTTAATTGGTTTAGCAGTGATCGTAGCGCTAAACCAAAATTCAGTAGTTGAGTCGACATCAAAATCAGTTCCTGTGCCTTTTGTGAGCAAATAATTTGCACTCATATCAGCACCTGTTGAAGAATCCGCAAAGTTAAGGACGACTATAACTCTTTGATCAATAGTAGACACATCTTTACTTATGAATTCAGCTGATGTTTGTGTTAGTACGTCTGGGATTTCTAAAGGAGTTATGGAGTAGTGACCAGAATTAAACGTAACAGTAGTGGATTTATCTGCAGAATACTCTTTAGAGTAAGGAGTACCTTTATCAAGTGTCAAGGATATTTTATCTATGGCACCATTAATTTTAAATGTATATGAATTTTGAGTCTCAGAGCCAATTGATAAAACATTATTATTAACTAAATAATAATTAAGCCCGTTATTTCCATCATTTATATCAAAAGTTACGAGGATTGGAGTTGATGTGTTTGCATTCACATTTTCAAAAACAGCGGTCCTCTGTGTGATAGTGTCTGTAGCATCGTTGTATTCAGCTAGGTTTTCTATGGAATAATGAGTGTTCTGCGAAATTACAGTTGCATCTAACTTGTTATATGTTTTAGAATAGACAGCATGCTTACTCTGATCGAATATTATATACAAAGGTCGTTTATTAATGACCCCAGGTATACTAAATGAGTGTTCAAAATTTTGAGTCTTGTCATTTATGACAATAGATATATTAGCAGAGACTAATTTATAATTCAAACCCTGATTGCCATCACTTATGTTAATTAATACTAATATAGTTCTATCCCCGGCATTTATATTAGTAAATGTTGCACTGACCTGAATAATATTATCTGTACTAAATGGTGCTGTAATTTGGTAATGATTAGAGCTTAGTGCAATCTCTGTTGTGTTGTTTTTATCATATGTTTTTGTATAATTGTTTAAGCCCATCTGAACTATCAACTGGTGTTCAGTAATTTTGCCGTAGATATTAAAAGAAAATTGTGGCAGTGAAGTGCTAACTAGAGAGAATGCGCCGTCCCCGAGTTTTAGTGAATAGTTACCTCCGTTAAATTCGTCATTTAAATTAAGAGAAATTATTATTAAAGAATCTGACTCGCCTACATTCACATTAGTGAATATCGCGGAATTTTGAGAAACATTATCATCACCCTCTAAACCTGTAATTGAGTAATGATTAGATTCGAGTGTTATACTTGTATTGTTAGTTTTATCATAATTTTTTTTAAATTTGATAGTGCTAGATCCTTGTATAACTAATTCTTTTTTAGTTATTTCTCCTTTAATGAAAAAAGTATACGGTATTGATTCGTTATCAATAACAACTGCAGTGCTTCCGCTTTTGAATGTGTAATTGCCATCTGGACTACTATCGTTTCCAATTGCCATTATTACCTTTATATCCTTAATTGTATTAACATTCTTGTCGTCAAACACTGCCGAGGTTTGGGATACAAGGCTTTCATCATTAGGTGCTATATTATTGAGTGTGTAATATTCGTTGTCATATTCAATTTCTGTAGTAGGATTGTCGTTATACACCTTTGAATAGGTTTTGCTCGTTGCATTTACTGTAACTTCCCGGCGCAAAATTTTACCTGTGATTGTAAAATTAAAACTAGATTGATTGATTGATAAGATATTACTACCTTGCACTAGTGTGTAATTAGAATTAACTAGTTCATCATTCTGAGTCTTTATTGATATCGTTGCAGTTAATGTCTTATTGTCACCAACATTTTTATCATCAAACACTGCTGTGGCTGTTGCTGACTCATTAGGGGCGAGTGGAGACGTGGTAAAGTGGAGTGACAATGCGAATCCTAACGCGTCAGTAGTCGCATCATAAGTCTTCTGAAAAATTGTGCTCGTACCACTAATTGTCACAGCTAATGGCGTAATAGTGCCTTTTAAAGTAAAAGCTGGATTTAATCCTGTATTGGTTGTAATTTCTACGTCCCCGGATCCTTTGACTAATTTATAGTTACCTCCACTAAAACCATCAGAAATCTGGATTACAACATATATATTCTTATTTGTGCCATAGTTTTTGGTATCAAAAACCGCTGAGATTTGCGTGAAAGAATCAGTGCCGTTTGAGTTTGATATAAATGTGCCTATAACATAATTTGTAGGGCTATTTACCGCAGTTGATGTTGTACCATTATAGGACCTTGAGTATGTATTTTGTGCATTTATGGTTATTTCTTTTTGAGTAATAGTCCCATTTAAAATGAAGCTATATGTACCTTGACTTTGATCAACAGGGCTTGGACCAGTAGTGATATAGCTATCTTCTTTGATTAAATTATAATTTTGCCCCGCATTACCATCATTTATTTTAATAACAACAGTAATTTCTCGCTGATCGCCTACATTATAGTTAGAAAACACACTAGACACAAGGATAGCATTGTCGTCAGATCCTTCAAAACCTGTTACTGTATAATGAGTACCTTGTGCAAAGTTTTCAGTAGCATAATCTTTATTATATGGTTTCGAATAATTAGTAGCTTTTGCAATTGTCAATGATATAGCCACAATTTGACCTTTTACGATGAAGCTATGTGAGTTTTGAGTGGCATTGCCTGTTGTAGCTGTGCCGCTTATAATCCTATAATTTTTTCCTGAATTACCATCATTAAAATTTACTAATACTGTTATATTCTTATTACTCCCTACATTCTTATTATCAAAAGTAGCAGAAGAAAAAACTGGTAATTCGTTACTTAATGTATTAAGTAGTGTATAATGCGACCCTTGAGACGAAAAAGCACTTGTGTTTGAATCATAATTTCTTGAAAAAACTGGTGTGCCTGTATTTGCTGTAATGTCCCTTACTAATATTTTGGCGTAAACAGTGAAATAGTAATTACTATTTGTAGTGCCAGACACTGTTTGAGTGCCAGATCCGACTACGTTGTAGTTTTGTCCATTGTTGCTATCCTCTATTTTAAAGGGTGCTGTAATTGTCTTATTAGTACCTACGTGTTTATTATCAAACGTGGGTGTTGATTTTAGTGTAAAAGTGTCATCACCATCTAGTGTTTCAACTTTATAATGAGTGTTAAGAGCTAAGTCAGCTTCTATATCTGAGTCATAAGTCTTATCAAATTCTTTAATATAACTAATAGTTAATGTTTTTTTGGTAATTGCACCGTTTGTAACAACAAATCTGTGCGAACTATTATTATTCTCTATGTTAGAAATATTAGAACCAGTTAAGGTGTAATTCTTATCTTCAGCGCCATTTCCAATGTTAAACACCACGGTTATAGATTTTGAGGTTCCTACGTGTTGCGTATCAAATGTTGCGGACATGTGCTGAGCTGTAGTGTCAATTAATCCAGTGACCGTATAATATCCACTAGAAGATAGAGTGTACCCATCGGCGTTATTGGAGTCATTATAAGTTTTAGAATAGGGCTTGACTGTTACAGTTATACTCTTTGGCGTTATGACACCGTTAGTCACTTCCCAATCAGATATAACTGAATTCGCATTTCCCAAATAATAATTTCTTTGATCACTATGGACGCTAAGCCCTGTATATTTTACTGTAAGGCCTTCTCCCACGTCTTTAGTAGGAGAGTTATTTTTATAGTATGTCCCTCTATCATTTGCCCCTGTTCCTGTAACAGTTAAAAGTGTATCGCCTCCTATTAACCCTGAATAAGATAAAACAACAGATGCGTTTGTATTACCATCATAGGTTTTGGTAGGGCCGGGTGACGCGTTAGTTACAGTTAAAGCCTTCTTGTTTATTGTAATTCTTAACTCAACCAATCCAATTTCGCGCACCCCATGTGTTGGAATTTCTTTACTATCAAGGAACATCATCCCGTCCCCGAAGTATCTGCCATATGCTGGTTTACCATTATTTTTACTTTGTGTATACTCCATCGAATCATATATCAGAACTTCATAATATCCATTATTGTTGTAATGTGTGGATGCTTGATAATTTGATAGTGTGTATTCAATGGTTTTTGAATTAGATAGAATTATACTACTAGCCCCGCTTTTATCTGTTTCGATTAAATATTGCGATGAAACAATATTTAAACCAGTAAACGTGGATGCATATTTATATAATATTTTAACTGTTTGCTTATCATATGTCTTAGTATATGACAAAATTTCCTTCTCAGGATTCTCAGAGTCAGATATGCTGGTTAATGTTTGTGTGCTACCATTATCTGTTAATTCTACGTATGCATCCGTATAATACATAGCATACGCTTTCGGAATAGTTGTTAAATTTTTAGAATAGATTACAGGCCAGGAAGCCGCTATTGCATCGTAAATTAATGTAGTGTTCGTATCAATCTTTATGGCTGAAAAACATACATCCTCTCCATAATCCATGGAATAAGTAGTAAACAATCTCCCTTGTTTTATATCGTTATACTTAATCTTGGGTGTGTAACTAGTTGCTAGTTTTGTACTGTCATTTCCAACATAGATACTATCAACATCAGCGCGTTTTAAGTTGCTTGTATCAGATGAATTAACAACATTAACTTCATCTGCGGCTCCTATCCAAAGGTCAGCAAAACCAACATTAACCATTGTGTGACTGTCGTTTAGTACTACCTCGTGTCTCCTACCCCACAATTGATATGTGGTGCTCCCACTTGGCATTTTACTGATAACTTTATAAGTATCAATAGCGCGTATGAAACGTCGACTTGCTAGTGCAGGGTCTGATGAATTCCTGTAACTTGCATTGACGGAATCAAGTGAATTGTCTGCATATGATGCCATATCCTTAGCTAATGTTATGATTCGTGGTGTTATCCCTTTTGGCACAGTAATATTTAAGAAAAAGCCTTTTACCGTATTATTGTTATTTAATGTGCATCCATGTGCTTTAAAACCTGCTATAAAACCCGCTCCGTTGTTGTATGCTGATCCAGTAGGAAAAGTATTATTATTTTCACCATTATAATTTGAAAGGATTAGGCCTTCATAGTCATAAATAAGCCCATCCATGCTTAATGTAGCGTTGGCCGATGTACTCTCCACTTGTTGTATAGCTCCGACCACTCCACCTGCTGCAGACATCAGGTGGTTATGCATCCAGTGATATGCACCAATTACACTAGTAGAATGACCTTGTATTTTGCAATCATACATATATACGACAGATGCGTTATCAGAACCATGTGTATACGCAGTAACCTCACCCAAAAAACCACCAACTCTTGCCCCTAATTTTTGTATTCCATATGAACGTGGGTAGTTGTATTCCCACATTACTGACATAGCATATAACATAACATTACTACTCATTTTTAAGGTCGAATCCCTAATGGTTAGTGGGGTGTTTGATATGGCTGAACTTTTTTCATAATAAACTTGGTTTGTAGCTTGACCCACAAATCCGCCGAGTGTAATACCAATCCCAGTATCGCCATTATTTAGGCGCTGTCCTGCAAATGTTATAGACGCATTCAACTGGACTGTTACATTAGTAATTGTAGAATTATTGCGTGCAAGTCCTGTCACAACCCCGAATGAAAAACTGAAATATTTTTGAGAATCACCATTTCCTAGAATGAGGCTTTTGTTGACGGCGATAGTTAAATCCCGTATATGCCCACCGTACATCTGACCTGTCAAGAGCCCATGATATGAATTTGCATATCCTTCATCTGTATACCCGTCACGCTCTAGACTTGCGATTATTTGGATAGTACTATAATTATGCATATTATCTTTTTTTGGCCAATCTAAAACATAAGAAATGGTCTTATTATTCCCAAACAAATATCCTGAAAACCAGTTTTTCAGGTTGTTAGGTTTATCAAACGTCTCACCTTTTTTATTAGCTTGAGTATGTTCAGCGTATTCGCGGTAATAGGCCCCACCGTATGAAATTGTGATTTGCTTGCGTGCATCCCCAGTTGAAAAGTCTGTACCGTATAATCTATTATAACCCAAGCCAGTAACCGTTATATCATTAGCTAACAAGTAAACCCCTGTGTGGTGATTTCTATCGCTAACATTTTTCCAAAGGTCCTCTTTAGTTTTAATTTCAATGACATTAGCACCTAAAATCTTTAATTCAGAGCAGGATATGTATTGGTTTTGATAAGTAGAATTGTCACCATCTGTTGATAAGGCTCTTAAAACCACATATCTCGCTTTAGTTAAGGTAAAATTCACAGTTTGCTCAGGATTAGTAGGTTTACCACTACTCAAGGTGTAAGAAAAAGTGCCTGTTGCAACTCTAACAAAATGAGTATTCTCCCGTCCAATTTTTAACAATTTACTATTCTTAATATTACTAGTTTCATCTTCTAGGTTAATATCTAAATAGACCTCATAATTCAATATACTGCCATTCCTACCGTCATTTCTTGCAGTGTAAATAAGCCCAGATACAAGACGCGTAGTCTCTAGGTCAATCACTATATAGCTGTCTTTGTTAACATGGATGATTGGTTTGTCAAGATTAAGATTATCTGGGTCTGTGTTTTGGTTATAAAGGCCATATTGAGACTCATTGTATCGGGCCTTTGAATTATCATGAGCGGAATGATATAGTGTACTTAGTGTACCAGTTTTTCCGTCATTAATCAAGTTAACAGGATAAGTTGTATCTGAATCTGGAGCAAATGCTATTTTATAATCAAATCCTTCACCATATCCATACTTAGCGCTTGAAATATTCCTTAATGTGTCAACATCAGCAGACGTGAGCTCGCCAGTTGATATATAGTCAGAGACATCCCAGTCGGAGATAATAAACTCTGCCATGGAAAAATATTGCCATTCGACACCTAATTGATCCACATCAACGCACTGGAATGCAACATAACGGGTGTAGACCACAGGGAAATTGATATAAAAAATACTGTTGCTTTTTTTAGGAGGACGGTTTGAATTTTTATTATATGCCCCATTCATGTACTTATATTCTGCAATTTCAGTGAATTTATTAAGTGATGTAAAAAAGGAAAGTGGTTGTTGCTCAATAGGCACACTATTATTCCCAGCATAAATTTTGGCGTGGATTATTGTGTCAGATGTATCTCTTGGAGTTATACGTATTCTAGAAATTGGGCGGACAGCACCTAGGTCAATTATAATATAATTTTTGTTATTATCAGTTTCTAAGTACGTTTTTATTTCATAATTATATTTGTAGTGTACATATGTATAATACGAGTTTATACAGCTGTCAATATCATAATTAGGCGCTATATAACTACCAGGTATGCCAGGCTTCAGGTTATCTAAATTGGCATCCCAATACTGACTTGGTGCATGTACAATATCATACATATATCCTAAGGTAGAATTAGCGGCACCGATTTCCCCCCATACAGTAATTTGTTGCACTTTCATGTAATTGAGATACCAGCATTCGTCGACTTGTATTGCAATATAACGAGCATAAACAGTATCAAAATCCATGACACGTGCTTCATCGCTAAATTCTGATACTACACTATTAGTATTTTTTCGTGTTATTATATTTTGATTTCTCTCATTAGATACGCTTGTATTACTAGTCGGATAATATTTTTTATTGTCCTCATTATCATACGAGCTAACGGTGTTCTGATATACATTTTTAAAAAGCCCTCTAGTTTTTAAGTTCAATAAATCACTAGGTTCTATATAGTCTTGAAAATGATTGTAATCAGATGTCCAAACACCATACGTTAAAATGTTATCAAAATAAAAACCAGAAACGCTAGAATCTATTGTTTTATATATAACCCTAGACACAGGAACGACTCGTTTTAAATCAAGTATAATGTATGAATGACTAGCAGATCCAGGATCAAAGGCTGCTGTTGAGTTAACACTAGTATCAGTAGCATTAGTTAAATAAGTTCCTGTGTTAGCCCGGTTATAACCACCCATTTTCTTTGAATAATAAGTGCCGTCGTTATTAGGCCAATAAGCTCCACTAGTTGTCAAGTAATAGTTGTCATATGCAGGGTCGAGCCCATCAATATACTTATTTACAGAGGCAGTTGCATTAACTCCCCCGCCATCGGTGCGGGCGGGATATAGTCCCGCTATATACGTTACATCATATTCGTATGAACTTAAATTACCAGCTTTGCTAGGGGATGAGGCCGCATCAGCTAAAAAATATTTGTCGACGCCTAGTATGCCTAATACTATAGTGAAAGTGACAAAGAAAATAATAATTAGAAAATTTAAATGCCTATTTCCTATTGTTTTTGAGTAAGCGCAGTTCGCTTGATAATTGGTATAGACGTTTCTTGAGCTATATGAACTCGATGACAATCGCATGTATAGCCTTCCATCAGTTAGTATAATAATAAAAAAGACACATAACCTTCTAACCCTTAAAAATTGTTTTTATCTACCTCTAAATATGTAAACATGAATAGCAAGTTATTGTCTAGTGTAAACATATAAATGAGAATACTAATGTCTGATACTACCTTAAAAAAACACAGTTAATCAAACAAATTATTTATAAAATAAATTGCACATAATAAACGACTTTAGAGTAATTTTAGCAAATTTATTTATTAGCATTGATAAAAAAACAATCGTTTAAGTTTTAAGCTACTATATAGACTAAAACCATCTGCATTGAATAATCTGTTTGTATAATGAAATCTAACTAGAAAACCCGCATGTTAACACTAGACGACAATACCGAATTAACCAAAAAAAATTGTTTTTTGTTAAAGATAAAACATTTATTTCATAGCTTGTGATATAAACTTTAAAAAGTTAGCTTTTAATTGTCGCTTAAAACCATACACATAATTAAAGCGAATTTAATTTATGTGTAAATAGATATCCAACACTAGATGATACAGCTTAAATTGATATACGCCAAAAATGTTTTAAGATGAATTAACACCATTAAAAGTGCAAAAACAAACATATTTAGTATAATCCTAAAGAGTCACTCTATGGTTAACGGTCTATAGCTTTAGGCAAGCATAAACAAGCTCAAATAAATATTAGCATCGCTATTAGTATCGTTTTTTAAGTCACAATATAATAGCACAATTCTGGAAATTTATAAAGAGCATATGCTAAATTTACTAAAATTATACCACGCGGTGTCAAATATTAGCGCCAAAATTCATCTTTGATTAGAAGTATCTAAAAAGTTTAAGCTTAAAAACTGGGTGTCTGTTTGCCGTCTTAATTATTATTAGAATTTTTAAGTATTTTATAAAATCACAAGTACTGGCAAGTTATGAATTGATTAACGTTATAGAGCAAATAGAGCTATGAACCCATGAAATAAACAATTCAAAAAAAATTACAATTCCATTAAAAGTTTGCTTTAGTTAGGCTCAGCCAAATCTGATGATTAATGTAATTTTTAAACCTAACACGTTTTAGAAATTTGTTAATAAGAGCTGAAACAAATAATTTTTTAGCATGCTTATTGACTTTAATTATGTTTTTGAATTGAGCTAATTGGTCAAATTCTATGCTTTTAGAGTTAAAATTAAGTAAAAATGATTAATTTATTGAGCATTGAAAAACAAACTATTGATTAAT
>JAIRMA010000075.1 GCA_031259085.1 Christensenellaceae bacterium | reverse complement strand
GAAATAATACATAATGCAATCAATTACTAACTAAGAATACATTAATACTTAAAAATGATTGTATTTATATTGGGAATTTTTAGCAAATGATAATAAAAAATTTTAAGGGATAATTACCTATTTAATGAAAATCGAGAACAATTTAGTAAAATAAATGATGGAAGTAATGATATACTCTTCAGTTATTAAAAATACGATAGAGGATCTAATTAATGAATAATTTATTAAAAATAATAACACCATGTGATAAGTTCACTTATAAACAACAGAATCTTGTTGAATTCCCATTGAAGCACAAAGATGATGAATTTGTAACATCTAATATAACTATACAAATACTAACAAGTGATGAGGATGTTTATAATGAATTTTATAGTAAACTTGATAAATATTTTAAAATAAGTTATGTTTTAGTAGATAAAAACAAATCACTAAGTAAATTGATAGAGTTATCATGTCAGGATGCTAAATGTTATAGATGCGTTTGGATGATAGATAGTGATGATGTAGTATTAAATTTAGATCTATTGATAGAACTATTATTAAAAATAGATAATAGAATTATTGCAGTACTATCCTATCTTGAGAATTATTCATTAATTAAGTCATATTATAATAAATACAATATTATAACTAAAGATTTATTGAATGAATCAAAAATATATGCATATTTATGGCAGTTAATAATACCAGGACATGTAGCAGAATTTTATAGAGCAAGATTTGCAGATGATGATTGTCATGAAGATCAAATATTTCATTACTCTATTACTAATTTACCTATAGGTACTAATATGTTATATAAAACACCTCTCTTTATTTACAATAGTTTAACATATTCTGATTCTGAATCAAGATCATGCGCAAGATCCTCCCTGATTGATAAATTAGGATTCATAGACAAAGTTTGTAAAAATGCTTAAAATACTTAGATTATATAAGTTTTCAGAAAGTAAAAGATTAGCACAATTAATCATTGTAAGAATAGAGCACATTAAAATTAGAGATGATCATGTCAATAGTAGATATAATAGCAAAAGCTACCAGAGTATCTTCATTAGAAGATGGAGTAAAAGTATTTACAAATAGAGGTGGGATTAAATCACCACTAATGTGTTAGATACTATAATAAGTGGAGTTATTCCATTCGGATCAATGGTTGATCTATTAGTTCACAGGATGTTTTAGGAGATACAAAAGTAATGACTGCTGATGATGGTAGAACTCATACATTTCAAGGATTGTATGATTCTAAAAGAAAATTAATTCTGTATGGAGTTAAAGCTGTTTCATTACCATTAAGGGGCGAAAATCAAAGATTATAACATATAGTGTAGGATTAGCTGACTCTATATATTTATATAAGTATACTGATGAATTAGTAGAAATAGAAATTGCTAATAAATTTAAAATTAAATGTACTCCTGATCATCTATTCATGATGAGAACCAGTGAATATTGTAAGACTTAAAAATCTAAAAATTGAGGATAGTTTGGTGCCTTGTACTATTAAAGTTTACCGTAATACACTAGGTAATGATTATAATAATGACAAATACGAATATATAAATGTGGATAGTAGATTTTATAATTATAATCATTCAGTTACTATATTCACTAAAATTAACTTAGATATTCCTGTACCAGTTTACGGAGTATAAAAAGCTTTACCTAATAATTATTCTGCAATAGCTTTATCAGATACTGATGTAATATTAGTAAGTAATAGTGGTAATCCTCCTATGGGTATGAATGTTTGGCTCCTTTGCAACATGAATATAGACGGAGTATCTATAGTAATATATAATGAATCAAGTATAGATAGATTGAGATTTAACGCATTAGCTACTGATCCTAGTAAAATCTTAGTAAAAAAAAGATATACATTGGGGTCAGGATATCAATTAATAATAGAAGCACTAAAAACAATGCAATCACCAGAAAAGATAGACAACCTATTGTTATTATATGCGATTCTTTATCAGCAACACCTACTGATAAGCATAAAAAACCTAAGAAAATATTACTGTTGGTGGTATTACTGAGGCACTTAAGATTAATAAAGATATGTTGAAAATTATGAATACGTATCTTGAGGATGTTGATCCTATACTTTTCTTAGTTAATCAAGTAGCATCAAAGATTTGGATGTTCTTTAGGGTCAGGGCGCGGTGGAGCTGGTGGTAATGCAATGAGAAATGCAGTTCATTATAAACTAGAATTTGATTCAAATAAATCATTATTCAATGAATTAGGCAAGACTGATACTAGTGCTACTTCAGTTAAGATTATTAAGAATAAAATTGGACCACTTACTGAAAAGATGCCATTCACTATTGATAATAAATTAGGAGGTAGACAGATCAAATTTATTCATTCTGGCATGCAAACCCGTTGCGATGAAGAAAAAATGGAACACTTACTTCTTTAGTGAATACCTTCATTAAGGATACCTAAATTTCATCAATATTTAGCATTTAAATATCCAAAATTAATTACTAAATATAATTGGCACGATATAATAGGTATTATTAAACGGGATAAAAGGCAGAATGAACATTCATATCATTTTTACAACTTGCATGGTGCAATATAATTTCTGATAAATACACATTACAAGTTGTAGTAATAAGACCATTAAATGAGGAATTAATAAATAAAATAAATAAATACTTTAAATCTAATTTACTACCTGAGAATTATATTTATAAATCAGTTGCAGTGAATTGAAGCGGAGATGATGAATAATGAGAAAAAGATTAATAATAAATGTACAGAGATTTATGGAGGATTGGAAGTATAGAGATAATTCTATAAATGTACTTGATAACTATCCTAGATATGGAATATTCTTTTATTGGAATGGTAAGATATATTCTAAATCAGAACCATTTGATTATGAACAAGTAGGAAATCCTGATAGTAGGAATTCTATTATCGTTGGTAATATTATTAAATTTATGGGAGTATTAGATCATGCATCAGAATATGATAAACTAGGACCTAACCCTAAACCTGAGGAATATGATATAGTACCTCGAGGGAGAGTTTTGATTAATGCACCTAAGACTGGAGGGATGAATTCAGTTACAATTTTAGTTCCTAAATATAGTGAGGATAATGATAGCATGATAGGTCAAATCATTCAGCAGTTTAATCTTGGTAGATTAAAACAAATATCAGTCGAGGATGATGAAAGAGAATTAGATGACGGAGCTGCTCATTATGATGTATCAGCTACTGCTTTTGCTATACATTTATGGAGTTATATTGATTATCTTAATAAAACATTATCAAAAGTCAGTGATGAATTTATAAATGATGCTGATGGAATGGATAAAGAAACTTTTAGGCAAATATTGATAAATCCTAATCCAGCTGGAGAACTAGTGGATACATTGAAGTATGATTATTTACCTGCAATAACTAATCTTGAAGAACCTACTAGAAAAATACTTAGAAAAGTTTATTTTGAACTGATAGAAATGATAAAGGATATGTATAATGTATAATATTGAAGCATTCGCAGAATCATTAGATAAGGTATTACCTAATGATAGTTCTAATTATGAATTAATAGTTCAAAAACACACTACTATTTGTTCTAATGCACCTCACTTTACACGGTTAACACTTGACTTGCCTCAGTACATGAACGATGTATCAGAAGTTATAAGGAGTTTTGCGCCGTTTATCACTATTGACACTGATTCAAATAATTATATTAACTTGAGAGTGACTTCAAATGAAGATACTTTAACAGTATCTATTGAATCAGAATTGAGTAGTGTATCATCTGAACATAGGATAACAGGCAAGGACCTACTAGAACAAAAAAAATTCAACAAACGGTTTGTTAAGAATTTTTTATACAGGTATTGTAGCAATTTAACTAGTATTGAATTGCCGTATGGATCGCTCACTGGTGTTAGACCCACTAAATTAGTGTATGATATTATAAAAGAAAAATCAATAGAAATGTCTGATGTAAAGACCTATCTTATCGAGAACTTTTATTTAAAGGATGATCGTGCACAATTGGTATTAGACACGGTAAGAGGGCAGAGTGGAATTAGGGAGTATGGTGGTGTTGACATATTTATTAACATCCCTTTTTGCAAAAGTAGATGCAAGTACTGTTCATTTCTCAGTACAGAGCTGGACAAAATTATTAAGCTGATCCCACAATATGTAAAAACTCTGAGATTAGAGATTGACAGCATTTTGCGAGTGATAAACGAATATTCATTAACAGTTAAGAGTATTTATGTAGGCGGGGGGACTCCTACTGTGTTATCTACAAAAGACCTTGAGTATTTATTAACGGGTTTGAAAACATACACCTCTGAATTTACTATAGAAGCGGGTCGGCCTGACAGCATAGAGCGCGATACACTAGCCCTTTTATCGGAATTAGGTGTCACACGCATTTCTATAAACCCACAGACATTTAATGATGAGACACTAATTAATTTACATAGAGGCCATACTGTACTAGACGTAATAGAAAAGTATGCGATGGCAAAGGAATTTGATTTTGACATAAATATGGACCTAATCGCAGGTTTACCAGGCGATGGGTTTAAAGATTTCAAGCATTCAATAGATCAATGTATACGTCTTAGTCCACAGAACATAACTGTGCATAGCTTCTCTCTTAAACGTGGGTCTAGTCTAAGAAATGACGGGATGGTAAAGGAAATGTCTGGTCTCGCGATGCAATCTATGAATTATGCAATAGAAGCACTTAAGCGTGCGGATTTTCAGCCATATTATATGTATAGACAAAAAAACACTATTGACAACCTTGAAAACATTGGGTTTACTAAAAAGTCAAAGGCATGCATATATAACATTGATTATATGGAAGACACAACCTCTGTATTTGCCGCAGGAGCCGGGGCGATGTCAAAATTCGTGTCACGAGTTAATAATAGAATTGAGCGATTTCATAATTCAAAAGGCATAAACGAGTATTTAGAGAGATATAATGATTCGTTAAACCGAATTGAAAAACTGGGGCATTTGATTAAAAACGAACAAACTTTATTCAACTCTGAAAATTAAGAGGTGACTTTATGCTAGTATATATTTTTGCTACATTGACAGTATGCATTATTCTAATTAGAATTCTATTTTTTAAGAATCACAATCCTGCATCAGGTTTTGTTTTTAAATGTCTAGCGTCTTTGTCTTTTTGTTTGACAGCAATATGTGCCTATATAAATAGCAATGAAAACAAGGTAATATCAGCCCTTATATTAACGAGCTTAGTTATAGCCTTAGCTGGAGACATTATACTAACAATGCCTAATTATTCTAGGCAAGAGTACTCTAACCTATTCCAAACTGTAGGCGGAGTGGCATTTCTTTTGGGGCATCTATTATACATAGCCGCATTTTTCTTGAATTCAAAGTTCTTTTTCTATCTTTTACCAGTAGTTTTCTTGTTACCTTTAATATATTGCATACTCATTAAAACTAAAATCATGTCACCTGGCAAAAATGTAGCATATATTTTGGCATATAGTCTGGTATTAGGGGTATTGTTACTGTCAGTTGTTAACAATTTGATGATGAGATCTAATTTTTCATATATTATATTTGTAGCAGCGCTATTGTTTATCCTCTCAGACACTTCACTTTTCATATACGTTTACGGTAAAGAATCTCTTGGATCTGGTTTTACTGCTAATTATCTAATATTATTGCCATATTATATAGCACAAGCGCTATTTGCATTATCTATAAGTTTTATATAGAGAAGTTTAGACTTAACACAATATTATTGACAAGAAACTAGCAATTAAGTATAATATCTTAAGTCTAGTCTAGACAAATATTGATTGATCTTTAGTATCAAGATTAATAACTAGACTAAGAACACTTCAAGAATTTACTATTAGAGGTAATTATGCAAAAAGTCAAAGTTGGTGTTGTGGGGTATGGGGTAATAGGCCAGAGGTTAGCAGACGGGATTACTCTGCAAGGCGATATGACATTAGTCGGCGTTTCAGATGTCAAACCCACACTAGCATTGCGGGCGCTCCGCGAAAAGGGGATGCCATACAATCTATACTTAGCATCAAATGAATACGTAGATGAATTCAAAAAGTTAGATATACCAATTACGGGTACTTTATTAGACATGATATCTGATTGCGATGTAATTTTGGACTCCACCCCAGGCGGGATTGGTGCAAAAAATAAGGCAATCTATGAGGAGTACGGAAAAAAAGCAATATTTCAGGGTGGGGAAAAGAACAGTGTAGCGGACGTATTTTTCCATGGGTATGCTAACTACGAGAATGGTGTCAGGCAACAATTTCTAAAACTAACATCCTGCAATACAACAGGGCTTATTAGGAGTGTTGATTGTCTAGATAAAAAGTTCAAAGTCAAGTCAGTAGCAATTACGATTATACGTAGAGTAGCAGACCCTGGTGACTATCATAGAGGTTTGACTAACGCGTTACAAATAGACAAAGCGCCATCTCATCAGGCGTTAGATCTTATGACTATAATGCCTCATATCGATGCTACCGGGATATTGGTACATACGCCTGTAACTCATGGGCATATAATAACTGTAGTTGTCACTGCAAAAAAGAAAATAACAAGGCACGATGCACTTAATGCTTTTAATGAGCATCCAAGGATAAGGATAGTGAATACAGACGAAGGTTTTTTAGGCAATGCATCGTTATTTAGGTATGCAAGGGACTTAGGCAACCCTAGGGGTGATATGTATGAAATCGCGTTGTGGTCTGACAGTGTAGTGGAGATTGGTGATTCAATAATGTATGCAATAAACGTGCCACAGGAATCAGTGACAATACCAGAGACTATAGACGGAGTACGCGCAGTGATGGGTATGCAAACCACTTCAAAGTCAGCTACCAAGAAAACAAACAATTATTTAGGAATAGGTAAATGGAAAAAGTAATAAATTCTGTTCTAGATATAAATGTTGAGGACAAAACGGTCTTATTCAGACCTGATATTAATAGTCCTATTGATAGCAACAAAAAGATATCAAATTTAAACAGATTAGAAAAATCGCTACCCACTCTTAACTATTTATTGAATAATGGTGCTCGCGTTGCAATCATAGCACATCAAGGCGATACACTTGATTATCATAACCTTATTCCATTAAAAGAGCATGCATCGATTCTATCTAAATTGTCTAATAAAAAGGTAGATTATATTGACGATGTTTGTGGTGGGGCGGCAATCAAGAAAATAAAGACTCTTAAAAAAGGGGAGGCTGTAATTTTAGGTAATTTAAGATACTTAACTGAAGAGGTTAGTACATTTGAGCGGGATGTTAAACTTAATTCCCAACAAATGAAAAGTACTTATCTCATAAGGAGTTTGACCCCACATTTTGACATGTATGTTAATGATGCATTTAGCGCTGCACATCGCAATAGCCCTAGCATGACGGGCTTTCAGAGCCTATTGCCGTCTTATGCTGGTGCATTGTTCTATAACGAGATTAATGCACTGACTAAAGTCATGAGAAGTTCTACTTCTAGCACATTTATATTAGGTGGGGCAAAAATTTCAGATGCCTTTGGAATGATGGATAAGGTATTGAATGATGGCATTGCCAATAAAATTTTAGCCTGTGGTGTCACTGGTATTATTATGATTATGGCAACCGGGGTTAAAGTTGGGAAAAAGTATTATGAGTGGTTAAATGCCCGGGATTTACTTAGCTTTATAGACCTGGCAAAAAGACTCTTAAACGATTACCACGATAAATTTATTCTACCTATGGACGTTGCCTTCGACAATAATGGCGAAAGATTTGAAATAAGCATAAAAGACTTAGATACTGTTAATGAACTATGGTTAGACATAGGGGACACTACAATTGAAGTGTTTAAACAAAATATTATGAGTGCATCTACAATTTTCATGAATGGCCCTCCAGGGGTGTATGAAAACAAGTTGTTTGATGTGGGGACACGCGAAATTTTTAAAGCAGTGACCGCATCATCAGGATACTCTGTAATCGGTGGAGGAGACACAGTCAGTAGTGCGTCAAGGTTTATTGATCTAAACGCCATCGATTATGTATCCACTGCAGGCGGGGCAATGATACAGTTCATTAGTGGTAAGATGCTTCCATTAATTGAAGCGTTTAATAACATCAATGCAGAATCTTAATACAAATAAATCTATTAATCAATATGATGTATGTATAATCGGTGGTGGTGCTTCTGGATTAACTGCATCAGTTATTTTAGCAAAGCGCGGATTCAAAGTAGTTATACTCGAGAGATTAGTAAAAATTGGTAGAAAGGTGTTAGTGTCTGGGAATGGCAAGTGTAATTTGATGGGGACTGGGAATTTATCAGAGAAATACAACACAGATGAAGTACTAAAAATATTAGATGATAAAATAAATGAAAAAATTGAAGCTTTTTTTAATGAGATAGGTGTTTATTTAAAATTAGATAAAAACAGGTATTATCCTTACTCAGGACAAAGCAGCACTGTTTTAAATGCATTTTTGAAACAAATCACAAATCTCAATATAGATGTAATGACTCTGTCAGAAGTTGTTAGTATATCGGGGCACTCCCCATTTCAGATTAGCACATCAAACGGAACAAAGTATGTAGCAAAGAATATAGTATTAACTTCAGGGAGTA
>JAIRMA010000020.1 GCA_031259085.1 Christensenellaceae bacterium | reverse complement strand
CTCTGACGACTTTGTTGTACAGCATCAGATGATAAAACGGCGTTCATTTTAGAGTCTCAAATAATGAAAGAGGCGGCTGATCGTGTAGCCAAAGCTTAGAGTTAAGATTTTTGATATATGATTAGACCGACAAAAGACTTTTAAAAAACTTCCCTCTTTCAAAATTTTTCTGAAGATCTAACACTTTAATTTTGAAATGCTAGATCTTCACCTTGATTATTCATATTTATAACTTTCTTGCGCATTTTACAGAGCTTTTGCCTCTTTTCCTGTGCTTATTTCCTTTTATAATTTGTTTTTTTGCATTAAGACGTTTGTCTTTCTTCTTAAGACCCTTATCAAAATTCCGAAAATTGACTGCTTCAATTTTATATGTCATCTATTAAGTCCGTCGGCCCTTGACCAAACACTGCAATCTTGTCTATGTTATGCCTCCGCCGCAGTACGGATCACGCCCTCAATCCCATTGCATCCTTCTATACTCATTATATTGCTCTGAGATAAGCTCCCTTATATGTTTTTCTTGTATTAACATCTTTTTTCAGTAATTCGTACTGCTCCCGCCTTCACTTGTAATTTGTATGGACAATTATTGTTGCACCTCTCGCATTGTGCACATTGTGCTCTGTTAAACTTTGCTCTATATTCTTGTTTTTCTTCTTTGTTAAGTGCCGTCTTAAAGCGTCTGCCCAGTAGGACACTTTGTTATTCCTCCCCTTTTTCTATCTCAAAATCAAGTGCACCCTTTGCCTCTATTCCTCCCGCTAAACTAGTTGTTACTAAAGTCATGTCGTTTTCTGTTGCCATGGTCAATGTTTTTTCGGATACCATGCATTTTTTGACATGATAGACAGAAACTCTAGCTAATTATATATGTCTAAATAGTTGATATGACTTTTGTCGGCATAATCATATATAGAGCATTACAATTTAGCTAACAAAAGAATTTTTCACAAACATAGTAATAGATGCATTTCAAATTTAAGTAATGGATTTACGGCTAATGTTGTGTCTATGTTTAGACTATATACATATTAAAAAATCATGCAATCAGATTTCTAATCTATTAAGTATAATTGCTAAACACAGATAGACTTGAATGACTGGATAGACTTTAGATCAGTTTTTTATACTGTAAATAATTTGATTCTAAATAAAATGACACAAAGTGGGATAATAAAGGTTTTAGAGAAATAATATGATAAGAAATTGCGTTTTTATCCCAAAAGACTACAAATAATACTAAAAAGACATGGATTAAGTAGTTAGATATTGATAAATAGTATTTCCAATTTAAAGTTAAGATAATTTCAAAAAAGTGTGAATAATATTTTAGCATTTGAGATTCATATTTTTATCAAGATAAAATGCAATGAAGACTAGTTAACAAAAAAAGATGTAGATTTAATAATAAAATTCCAAAAAACAATTGAATTTGGTCTATTTTAAGATATATCTCTACTTAAAAAATGTTTTCTTGCTAGTATAAAAAAGAGTGCAGACATAATATATCTAGTAATATAGAATATGAAAAATATACCAAAACTAAATGGAGTTAAATAGTATGACATTATTTCTGTAAAGAACGAACTGAACCAACCTGTGGTAGTGTATGACAAGACAAAATATCCAATAATAAATAAGAGGCTCGTAAAAACAGATGCATAGACACTTTTAAAGCACATAGATATTGAGAAAACTATAGTTGAAATGAATAATAAGACCAAGTACATTGAAACTATATTAATTGCAAGAAATGTAGACGAATTCATCAAATATATCTTTGTCGCATCTATTATGAGAACTTGAGAAAAATTACTTTTGTATGGGAGTCCAACTATAAAAATTATAAAAGTAAATAAGAGTGATAAAATTCCGATCAACGACATATATGCAAAATACTTATTAGTTAAAATTTTTGAGCGGTTTTTCCTCAATGCGTACAATAATCGTGCTACGCCAGTTGAGAAATCAAGATTTAATGTTACTACCGATATAGTTAACATTACAATTATCAGACCAATAACTGCAAAATCTGAAAAAACGATGGTATGATCAACTGCATCTGCTGCAAAAATGGTAAGCGTAGCCGATCTTATATTATTGTCCAAATAAGTATAGTCTATTTTATTTTCTATCAAAAATTCTATAAATCTTAATTGATCTTTAAGATCCTCAATTCTTTGACTATAATCGAAGTTATCTTTCTTAAGTTCTGAAATTTCCTGATTAATAGTAGTTATGCGATCACTTAATTCATCGAAAGAAGTATATTTTTTAAAAGCTAATCCTGATTGCCAAGTGCTATTATAAAACTGAATACAACTTAAAATAAAAATAACGAGAATTAACAATATTATTACAGATAGCGTCGCCTTGCTTGATATAATACGCCTTAGTTCCTTTATCATATTACTTTACATCCAAAATCACTTTAGTTTCAATTTTTATCTCACTTATTTCTGCAACATTGCAATGTGCTAAACGTTTTATAATGATTGGTAAATTCCCTTTATTAAATGTAATTAAAAGTGACGTATTGTTAATGCTTTCGAGCTTGTATTCACCTAATGCGAGTTGTGCCTTAGTAGCATCCTCCTCGGACAGAAAAGTAATTTTGTATTGTTGGATATTATCAAACGAATTATTAGACTGTTTTATTATGCCATCTGTAAGTGAATATAAATGATTACAGTATGCTTCAATCTTAGACATGTTGTGTGTTACTACAATTATCCCACGATTATTAGATTTGAATTCATTTATTAGATCTATGACATACTTACTTGAATCTATATCAAGAGAATTAAACGGTTCATCTAACAAAATGATATCAGGATTCGTGGCAAAAACAATCGCAATGGCTAGTTTTTGACGCATACCCTGTGAATATTGACGTACAGGTTTTTCTAAATAATCTGACAGATTAAAATTATTTGCAATTTCAATAGCTCGGGCTCTAAATTGTTTATCTAACATATATTCAATGTTTTCAATTCCAGTAAAATCATGAATAAGCACAGGATTGTCAATAAGTGCGGATACAACATTTTCAAATTTATTGACTAAACCTTGATAATGTTTTATTAGACCCGAAATAATTTTAAGCAATGTTGTTTTTCCAGAACCGTTCTTCCCAACAATTCCTATACATTGACCTCTCTCTAAAGTAAGATTTAAGCCACGCAATACATCATTAGCACCATATGATTTAAATAAATTAGATATTTTTATAGCCGTATTAGTTTCCATTTGTGAAATATACCACCTCAAAATCAATTCCTTCATTGGTACATATGATTTTTAGTCCAATGTCTTCGTTTTTAGTAATGTCGTCTAAAACAGATTGGGTACAATTTAAAACTATGAAATTACTCTCTTTATTTATTTCTCTAACATAGAAATCATCAAGTTTTGCATACAAATTGGCTAGTGATTCAAAATCAGATACAAATGTAAATTTATCCCAATTAATAAAATTTGATTGGTCCTCATAAGATAGAAAATTAACATCTGTTTCATAAATCAGGAAAGGCGCATTGAGTTCAGGCGTGTTATCTAAAAATATACGTGTAAAAACGTTCCTGATAACAACAAAATCGCGGCTGTCCGTGTAGGATATCCAAAAAAAATAGCCTTTGTAGGCTAATAGATAACGATAGTAACCGTCAGTTAGATCGCTTGCAATTATGTATTCGTTGTTTTTAATCTTAGAGAGCAATTCATCATCACGTACTTCAAATTGAACATATTTATAGTGATAGTCATACTTAATTTTGCCTACCCAGCCCTTGCCAAACGACAAAACAACTCTCTCATCAAAGCTCATAATTGAAACTTCTCTTTTTATAGAAATAAATATAAAATACGATGATATTCCGAGAATCACTAGTAATATTACTATTAAAGAGAAAAACACTGGTTTGTTTTTAAAAATTTTCATATTACACCTAAACGACTTTAGTTAGTGCAAACGTAACACTTGAAATTAGCCTCACAGGATAATATGAATATTGATAGTTGTCAATATTTGAGGTGGCATTAAACCAACCATCATTCACTATGACAAACATTTCAGTTTGTGTGACAGTACTGGGAATAAAAAATAATATTTTCTCTGTATATTGTATTTTATATTCTACATAACCTACCCCATGCATACTATGATTAGAACAGGAAAATATCGTTGTAGATCCAGCATTAATATTTTTTACATGATTTGTATAAATGCTTAAGTGGTCGTTATTGCCTTTTTTGTTAGATTTCCAGAATTTAAAGGACTTTGTTACTAATGAATCAATTTTTGCTTGAAATGTACCATACTTTTTTGTCCAATAGCCATTGTCCATAGCCGTATTCATTACTGTTCTAAAAAGATATTCGTAACTACCTTGATTGACCTTATGTGATTTCGCTAATAATGCTACAGCAATTTCAGAACATGTCCCTTCAACCATGTCATCACCTGTCAAATTGTAATATGAATTATAGTAAGAGTTATATGTTGATTGTTTTAAATTTACGCTTGGTATTGTTTTATTAGAAGTAATACTTATTTTAAAATCTTTTTTATTTGGATAAAGTTTATTAATATAGTTAATGACACTTTGTGAATCATTCAAAAGAGAATCACTTGTCCCTGTTGTTGATAAATTGTGTGTTAGTAAAAAAAAGGTTAATAGCATTGTCATTAATAAAATTAATAAAAAATAACTTATGAAAAAAAACTTCGTAACGCGGTTAGTATTATTAAATACCTTTTTTGAAAATATAAAATTAGTACTCATATTAATTCTCCAAATATCATATATAAGTATTTTAACGCAAATAATGAAATAGGTCAACTTTTTTAAACACAACATTTGTTTTATTTTAAGCACTATTAACATAAAATACAATATAATATGATTATACCGACAAAATTTTTCAAAAAAGTTTCAAAATTTTCCCGCTTTCAAAAATATTCTGAGGATCTAACACTTTAATTCTGAAATGCTAGATTTTACCTTGATTATTCATTTTTATGACTTTTTTGCGCAATTTACAGAGCTTTTGCCTCTTTTTTTGCGCTTTTTTCCTTTTATAATTTGTTTTTTTGCATTAATATGTCATCTATTAAGTCCGTCGGCCCTTGACCAAACACTGGAATCTTGTCTATATTATACCTCCGCCGCAGTACGGCTCACGCCCTCAATCCCATTCGCATCTTTCCATACTCATTATATTGCTCTGAGATAAGCTCCCTTATATGTTTTTCTCGTATTAACAACTTTTTTCAGTAATTCGTACTGCTCCCGCCTTCACTTGTAATTTGCATGGACAATTATTGTTGCTCCTCTCGCATTGTGCACATTGTGCTCTGTTAAACTTAGCTCTATATTCTTGTTTTTCTTCTTTGTTAAGTGCCGTCTTAAGGTGTCTGCCCAGTAGGACGCTTTGTTATTCCTTCCCCT
>JAIRMA010000015.1 GCA_031259085.1 Christensenellaceae bacterium | reverse complement strand
TCATTAGAATCCGCTATTAATTCAGAACCAGAAAGTTCGTTGATTGCTTTAAAAATATCAACTCGTAAGCCTTCCCAGCCCGCCAAAACTGCAGCCACTATCATTAAATGCATAACAATCCGCAATAATCTCATTCAGTCCTCTGTTAACTCAAATAACACATTAAAGTATATCACAAAATTGTATTTTACAGTATTACTTTTGTATACATGCGGGTGCGATTTATGAGAAATCGCAAGAGTCATAGCTTCCTTCTGACTAGGTCCTATTAGGAAAAATATTTTATCTCAGTAATATGAAAAAGGAAGCTATATACCACCATGAAATATAAGAAGAAGCTGTTTTATCATATCTAGTACATACTCTTCTGAAACACATGGTATAACTGCTTCACAGTTATTCTTATGTAAAAACTCTACAAATTCCTATGAATCATATCATTTGTCAGCTATTACTGTAGTATCTTTCAGGTCTTTAGTTAGATTCTCGGATTGAGTAATATCATGATTATTACCTGGTGTAAGTATGAACTCTAAGGGATTGCCTTCTCCATCCGTCAAGACATGCACTTTCGTTCCAAACCCTCCTCTACAATAATAGTTCAATCTATCATGTATTGTTTATTTGTATCTTTATAATCAGGCAACATTCTTATTTGTATACACGTTTTTATTAAGAACCATACTGCTTCTATAAATACCCTTGTTCTGTATTCATTCTTAATATGAACCCTTAGAACACTTTTTAGAAAAGAATAAATTACTTGCTAATCTTCTTCAGATATGTAATGTTTCATATGTGGTATATGTTGTGTTTATTAGAGTATTTACAATTATATACCACACTTCCTAATAAATATATTTCCTAGTTTCAGATAAGATACTAGAGGAATTGCATATTTGAAAATCAAAGAATTTCACCTAATTAGATGGGGTTTTCAGGCCTAAGGTGCATGTAATTTCTTTTGCTCCTTAAGCGAATCTGAGGTTAAATAATTAATATTGCATTAAATGTTAACATGTGATATATATAAGTTAAACACTTTTTAACTTATGGTTACTATGAAACACAAAATTTTAACAATAATTCTCGCAAGTATTGTTGGAACATTATCAATTCAAGCCTCGGATAGTCCTATTGTCCCGCCAGTGGAAATAACGAATTTTGGTGAGTCATTCGCCAAAGGACTTTCAGTTCGTCCTAGCCAAGCTATGAAAATTTTCCACGCTACAAAACCTATAGACGTATCAGAAGGTTGGGATCCATTGATGCTTTTCTGGGATCCAGACGGATTTCACTCCCCTTCTTCAAAAAAAGGAGCAATAAAACGGTGGCCTAACTTGAGCTTAGAAATAGACAAAGATGTTCAGATAGATCGAAAAGAAAGCATTAGCGCTGAGCGCTTTAGAGGTCGATATGTAATGACAATACAACCTGTTCCCGAAGTTGGCCGTTTAGCCTTAAATGTTGTGAGCGAAGATCAAACCGACCCTAAAAAAGCCACTCGATTCTTCCTTAGACTTCTGACGCTGGCAAGTAAAGTAAAGCCAAAGCAACACATACCATTTGTTTTTCTAAGAAATAACGAAGTAATAGCTGTCGCTGGATCCAACGGGAATCCTGACGTCGTCATGGAACACATAGATCTGCAACACCAATTAACCAAGTCCTTAATACTTCCTGATATGACCCCTGAACAAATAGCAAGTCTCCGAGACAAAGCAACACAGCACATTGGATTTTTAAAAGCGTTACATTTTTTACTTATGGAAAATCCAAATCTGAACCTACCTGGTAAATCTGACTTACGCCAACATTTCCTTAGTTATCTGTATGACTTAATGTGGGACATAATAGACTCAACAAAGCACTTAGGTTACTGGGATGCACAACCATTCACGCAACAAACATTGGACGCGTTAAGCACATCTTACATAGGGTTCAGAAATTGGTTATTTGGAAATGTAATAAGTTCTACAACGGTGAGAAATGAACAAGGCAACACACAAATTAACCTCACACTAAACCCATTTGTTCATAAAAATATCTTAACACACATGACAAACCATTGGCATTTTGCAGAAGAAGAACAGGGAGAAGAAGAACAGGGAGAAGAAGACCGCCCTGAGGAAGAAGATCTGATTATAGAAAGAGAACGACCTCAACATAGAAAGTCATATTTCGTTATGGCTAGAAAAGATCACTCTTTGGCTCCATACCAAATACTTAGGACTATTTTTTCTCCGGGTACTGAATTATATGCACAACTCTCGGGTGGACGATTGCAAGCATTCGTTAAACTAGCACAACTTCCTGCCGATGGAGACATCACAGCTATGAAATGTTGGAATCCCAACACCGGAGTATACGACGACACCAACACCTTCTCATTCGTAGTAAGCAAATACGGACCAATGCATGGGCTTAATACAATGCATCCAGATAAGGTTCCAGCAACACTACGACCAATACCAATGGACGAGGGAGCTCCAGGCCTGGCTATCATGCCTTTCGACGTTTTTAAAGGCGCAGCTCGGGATCTAGGTATGGACGTAATCCTAGCTCTCCAACTATATGTAAGAGGATGTATACCTGGCATTCCGCCATTTGCGCAGGTAAGAGTATGTACGCAGATCAAAATACATGAGATAACCGTCCCCTAAGGGAAGTTGTGAGGTCCGTGCCGCCATGATTAACACGTCATTGGAGCGATCGGTAACCTTGATACGGAGATGAGTAACCTACTTAGTTTGGTTTCTCATCCCCATCGCGTGGGTTCTACCTGAACTGCTGTTTTTGGACGTGCATTTGAAGGGATAGCGTAGCCTCAGCCACTAATATCTTCCTAATTAGTTGTGAGCATGCAAAGATTCCTCTTTGCATTGGCTCGCGGGCGCGAGTATGGTATAAAAATTATACCATACTCGCGCCCCGGACGGACTAAAAGATCAATCACACTAAAATTTCTCGTTTACCTGTATGGTTGGGCTCTGATACGACGCCGTTTTTTTCCATATCTTCAACTATTCGAGCTGCTCTATTATAGCCTATTTGGAGTTTTCTTTGCAAATAACTTACCGATACTTTCTTGTCTGTGACTATAAGATTAAGTGCTTTTTTATACATCTCGTCATCAATATTATCCGCTCCATCGCTGGAACTAAGTTCAGAAAACTGTTCGCTAACAACATCTACATAATCAGGTTCTCCTTGGCCTTTGATATAAGTGGCGATTCGCTCTACTTCGCTGTCTTTGACAAAAGGCCCGTGTACCCTCAATATTCTGCCCGCTCCTGACATATAAAGCATGTCTCCTTGACCTAAAAGTTGTTCGGCTCCTTGCTCCCCTAGTATTGTTCTGCTGTCGATTTTAGATGTGACTTGAAAGCTTATACGAGTGGGAAAGTTTGCCTTTATAGTTCCTGTTATAACATCGACCGAAGGTCTTTGAGTTGCCATGATTAAATGTATACCAGCCGCTCTCGCCATTTGAGCTAATCTTTGAATTGCAGCCTCAACGTCTTTTCCAGCCACAAGCATTAAATCAGCCATTTCATCCACTATTATCACTATGTATGGTATGGGTTCAAAATCCAGTTGCTGAGTTTCAAATATTGATCGTCCCGTCTCTTGATCAAATCCGGTCTGTACTTTCCTAACTAAAAGATCTCCATTTTCTTTTGATTCTTTTATCTTCTTATTGAATCCGTCAATATTCCGGACTCCTAGCTTAGACATCTGGCGGTATCTGTTTTCCATTTCAGCGACAGCCCATTTCAAAGCGAACACTGCTTTTTTAGGGTCAGTAACAACTGGGGTCAATAAATGCGGAATTTCATCATAAACGGATAATTCTAGCATTTTGGGATCTATCATTATTAATTTACATTCTTCTGGGGAAAACTTAAATAACATAGATAAAATCATGTCGTTTATAGAGACAGATTTTCCAGAGCCTGTTGTTCCAGCGACGAGTAAATGTGGCATTTTTGAAAGATCGGCCATAACTGGATTTCCGCTTATGTCTTTTCCTAATATAAGGGGAATTCCTATTGAGAAGTTTTTAAATGTCTCAGATGCCAAAAGTTCTCTTAAATAAACTGTGTGGCGGTTTTTATTAGGAAGTTCTATGCCTATAGCATTTTGCCCGGGTATTGTTGAAATACGAGTTGATATAGCGCTCATTGATCGCGCTATATCATCGCTTAAGCTGATGACTCTCGAAGTTTTTATTCCAGGAGCAGGCCTAAATTCGAACATAGTTACAACCGGCCCCTGCCTGACATTTAGTATTTCTCCTTTAACTCCAAATTCTTCTAAGACATTGCACAATTCTCTCGAAAGACTTTCTATTACTCTTTCGTCTTTATATAGTTCTTTTTGATTATATTTATCCAACAAATCTGTGCTTGGCAGCGAATATGGACCTCCCCCCATAGCCAAGCCCGCTATGTCTGCGTTATTTTTCCCTAAAACAGCGATTGTATCTTTATCATAATCATCCGTTTTATATAATTCGGTATTTTTGTCCTCAAAAACTTGAGGAATATCCGGCCAGATTAAATTATTTGTGTCTTTTTTCTTTTTTTCAAAGCATTTAGTTACTAGGCATCTTGTATTAAAAAATATTTTTGTAGCATATCCTCGAGTCGAATGAATATTAATAAAATAGACTTTTTTTAAAATTAACAGCCAAACTATAGTTAAAAATATAAAAATATATTTGCAGTAATTAGAATTTTTGCAAATATCTATAAATATTATCTTCGACATTAAGTATCCTAAAAATCCCCCTGCATAATAATCTATATTGAATTTGTTTATAATTTTTACTCCATAATAATTTGAAGAAAATACATTTAACACTACGCATCCAATAATTAAAAAGAATAGAAGCGCTGTATATTTGTGTTTTATATAATATATTCTTCCTAAGATTATGTTCCATCCCCAAATGAATAATAATAAACTTAAGAAATAACTCATTAACCCGAAAAATTGAACAAATAAATCAGCAGTATATGCTCCATAATTTCCAAATATATTTTTAATATTTGTAGCAGATGAAGTAAATGCTCCGGAATCCGAAGAATCATTAGTAATAATCGAAACTATTACAAATATAGAAAATAATAATACTATAAATCCCAACAGAACATTTTTTTTATTCTCTTGTATACTTTCTTTAGTATACTTTCCTTTTTTCATTTTAAAAGTATATTTAAAAATTTCCTGCATATAATAACAAATAATAAATGATAATAAAAGACGGTTAATTTAGAATTGGTGGTGCTTAATAACAGTTTATGTCCAAAACACGAAAATGTTCCACGTGGAACAATTGAAATATTATTATCTCAAAGTGCCCAAAAATTATATCAAAATGTTGCTAATTTTAGTTGCGGAGGGGTGCGATTATAATAAATCATAGATTTATCGCAAAATCGAAGATTTTTCCCGAAAAAACTTCGGATAATCGCGCCCTCCGGAGCCCAAGCAAAGAAAATTCTTTGCTTGGGCAATATACTTTGAGATTAAATTAACCTAAATTTTGCGTATGTAGCACAACTAAAGTACAGACTCCTCATTTATTATTACTTACTTACTTAAAATTCCAATTTAATCCTGAAAATCCCCCGCCCACTTTGCTAATCCTAATATTGTTCATTGTGTTTTCTATGCAACTGAGATTAGCGATTTAGTCTGTCAAGGAGGAG
>JAIRMA010000054.1 GCA_031259085.1 Christensenellaceae bacterium | reverse complement strand
CATTTTTAATTAATTTAACTCTTATTCAAACAATAAATTTTCAATCCTTTCTGAATTGTTTCATTAGGGATTTTTCTTTTGCCCTGTTTTGACTTTGGGAGATTAATTAAATAGCTATTTGTGTTTTAGAAGGCAGTTGGTTTATTGATTATAATCTACTGTTTAAAGTGTTATTGAGAAACGCGATTAAAGTATTTTGATTTGGTTTACAAATCATATAAATAGGGTTTAGGTATAAAGTATGGAACAGCCATATGTAGCAAAAATTGAATTTAAACTTTGGCTTAAAACTAAGGGCTACTCTGATAGTCTTTCTCTAGACAGTCTTTTAAGTGATCTTGTTAAATGTGCTGATACTCAGAATTCTGACATATTTAACAAAAAATTAGATCATATAATTTCAATGTATAAATTATTTATGACTGAAAAGCATGGCATCAGTTCTATTTATCCCGATCCTTATGCTAACTATCCATCAAATACAGATTCTAAAAGTGACAGTTCCGATATAAGCACTGAAAATATAGATGTTGATCAGAGCATTACGAGTGGTGCTTTAGGTGATGCTTGTAATCATACCAAACAAAGGGAGGATAGCCCTAATGATATAGATGCTTCAAAGAATGAGCATGGATTTGATAGGTCATTAACACAATTAAAAGATAACAATACTATTGATGAAGCTAGAAACCCAGATATTGATCTACCCAAAAACCCTGAATTATCTATTGATCATAGTAGTGGGGGTTTGTACGATTACAATGATAATCCCGAAAATTATTCTGCTGCCGTCACTGAAACTGATGCTAAAGCGGCAGTGCCTGGCAATTTTGATGATTTAAAAAATCCTATTCACATACTAGATTGGGATAATACCCAGGATTTAAATTATTCGAAACCAGTTAGCATTAGTATTGATGTTAGTAGTACTAATGTTATGACATGGACAAATGTTTTAATTGAAGTATCAAAATATTTTGTTAACAAATACAAATCTGAGAAAATAATAGATAAATGTCCTAGACATTTTAGATATTCTGACAAAATACCTAAATACATATTGGACCAATATGAACTAGTAGATGATGTGAATGGAATATATGTGTTTAAGATTATGGCCGCAAAGGAAATAGTAGAAACAATCAAAAATATAATTGATGCGTATAAATTTGATTTATGTCTGATCAAGATTTTTTATGAATTGACAACTAAAAATAGCGACATTAATTCGCAGGCATTTAATATTGTTACTGGAAGTACTGAAGACAACATAAATTCAGAATTAGATCTAGATAAAGAACAAAAAGAGTTATTGAAATATTTTAAAGATAACTACGAATCAGGATTGAAAGAGAATGACTTGAAATCATTCATAAACAAATATAGGGAATATTATAACGTTAATCATGAAGTTGATGAGCAGTTTGTAGAATCACTAATTAAAAATAATTCTATTAAAATGAATAAGGCATATCAACATGTTGATAACATGCTTAAGAATGTTAGTCTAAACGAGATTGAAGACTTAATAAAGGCTGAGAGCGATAATACATCTATATTAGTATCAATGCAGAAACTATATAAACACTTTAAAATATATATGGCAAAGTCAATGACTCCGCATATCCTATTTGATATATTAAAGAAATGTGGGAGATATAAATATAAACAATTAAATAAAATGTATTTTTATTTTGAGGACGCTCGAGAATATATAAACGATGACGAAGTATGTGATGAAATAGTCAAAGGTATGGTAAAAAAATTGAAGGAATCAAAAGACAAATTTTATTATGAAGAAATTGAAAAGATATTGCCTTTGATTTCATTGTATAATGAAAATGAAAAAGTCTGTAAAAACATCAAATCTAAATTTAAAATGCACGCCGAAATAGTCAAGGATGAGCAAAATAAGTATTCATATAAAATCCAAAACAGAGATCGTTTATCAAATAACAGAGATGATAGTATTAACCCCGCTCAAGATAAATTATCATCTGGTAATGAAGACGATAAGAGTATTAAAACCATTGTGAATATCGTAGATGATATAGGCTCAAGAAACATTCAAAAAGAGGAAGAGAGAAGTAGTTTTGCCCCTGGGGATAGTACCCAAAACTTCGATTCCAATGATATCAATATTGAATATAAACTAGACTGGAATAGTATTGATATTAATAAAGTAACATTTGCAAAACCGTTTAGCATTAGCTTTGGCAATGGCATTATTGAGATTAGATCCTGGCGTGATGTATTAATTCAAGTGACAAGATATCTTGTTGACACCTATCCATCAGTTGACATTATGGACAAATGTGGCCATCTGGAAGTAGGACTCACTCGCACAAAAAATGGTGAATACTCGTCATACTGTTGTAAAATTATAGATAAAACTAGGAAAATATATATAAACACACGTGCGAATTCATTAAGTATATGTACAACAACTAAGAAGATAATGGATGCATATGGTTTGGATCCATCAAATGTTTGTGTTTTGTATAAAAATAAAAAGATTGATAAGGACGAAACAGGTAAAGCTCATATGGCTAACGTTCAAATGAGAGACGATAACACAGAGGAAAGTATTAAATCTAATTTTAAAAAAGAAAAGCAATTTTCCCCACAGGAGGAGAAGATATTAGACTTTTTAAAAAACAACTATTCTGCTGGCCTGTCTTCACTTGATAAAGAAATTTTTAAAGATGCGTATAGAAAAGAGAATGATGTAAATCCAGATTTACTAAATCAAATGGTGGAGGATCTAATAAATAAGAATTACTTCTTTAAAATCAAGAGTAGATATCATCACTTAGAAAATTTACTTAAAAATGTTAAGTTAGCTGATATCGAAAATTTTATTGAGGGTCAAAGCAAAAATGTTTCTAGCCTTATATCCAAATCCAAATTGTATGAGTATTACAAAAAGGATATGAGTACATATATAACCGCAGAAATTATCTTTAATATATTAGACCAATTTGGAAGATATATGTATACAACAATAAATGAAGAATATTTTTGTATAACAAGCACTACAGAGTACAAGATGAAGCGTGAAGTGACTCAAGAGATTGTTAATGCAATAGTTAAGATGCTTGAAAAAAAATACGACGAAATGAATAAGAATGATATATGGGAAGAGTTACCCTTAATAGCACGTCCTACCTCGTTGCAAAATCTTGATAAAAAATTACAGGCTCACCCTGATGTATATGTTGATAAGAAAACATATCGTCATATTTCTTCAATTGAATTCTATAAAGAGATCGTCGACAAGGCGCGTCAGATCATAAAATCACTCTTAGATACTCAATGCGAAATCGGATATGATGCTATTTTAGATGCTTTTTTAGCTTCCAATGAATTGTTAAAGAAATTTAAAGAATATAATAACGACGAGAAGATATTTAAGGTATTAAGATTAAAATTAAAAGATGATTTTGAATTTGATGATATTAATAAAAAAGTTACGAATAAGGTGGGATTAAATGTATCAATATAGCTGGGATAGTGAAACAGGTGGTTTTTTAGTTATTAATCAGCCTTTAAAATTTAATAAAGAACTGAGACCTGTATATTATCAGGAATTAGATAATTTAGGTTTTGATAAATATTTTAATTATGAAAAGGATGATACTGCACCATATATGTGGGCTGAAGCTACGTTTTATTACTATAGAGGTATAAAAGTTGCGAAAATTATAGGTGGCTGTCTCTACCAGGCTTCAAGAATTGAAATACAGAAAGGAGTGGACATTACAGAGAAGTTAAAGCATGTTGATATAAACCTCATGATACAAAAGAATAGATTAATACTTGATGGGCTTGTAAATAATACAATCAAATGGATATATAATACGTATGAGCAATACAAAAAGAAAGTTGATGTGTTTTACGTGGCATTCAGTGGAGGAAAAGATAGCATAGTCCTTTTAGATTTAGTAAAAAAGGCATTATCAACAAATGTGTACAAAGTAATATTTGCAGATACACAAATGGAATTTCCTGATACATATGATGTTGTTAGCGAAATTGAAGACGCTTGTGCTAATGATGGCATAGAATTTCATAGGGCTCAATCCAAGCTAGATGTTATTAATTCCTGGAATGAATTTGGTCCACCATCAAGGTCGTTAAGATGGTGTTGCAATGTCCACAAAACAGCGCCACAAATTTTGTTGTTAAGAGAGCTGCTTAAGAGTGATAAATTCAGTGGGTTTGCTTTTTTAGGTGTTCGGGCAGGAGAAAGCGAAAAGCGGAAAAAATATAATAAGATTGCATACAGTAAGAAGCACTCTGGGCAATATACTGGTTATCCAATATTAGAATGGGGTTCCATGGAAGTATATTTATATATGTATCAGAATAATATTGAGATTTCAAAAGCATATAAAAAAGGAAACACTCGCGTGGGTTGCGTTTTTTGTCCTGAGGCAGCTGAACGTAAAGAATTTATTGCTAAAAAATGCTACGAAAATGAATTAAATAAATATGTTAACGTAATTGACAAAAAAATGTGTTCTGAAATGGAGGAGGATCGCAAAGCTAACTATTTTATGGTAGGTGGCTGGAAAATTAGAAGTAATGGAATGTATTTTGCTGCTAATGAAATTAAGTATAGTGAATTAGTAAATGAAACAGACCTTGTATTAGAAGTTAATAAACCTAGTTCTAATTGGATGGAATGGTTAAAAATTATAGGTGAATACTATATTATAAACGAAAATGTACATATTAAACACAGAGATGAAATTATTCTAATCAAACATATTCAAACTGAGTTTGGATATAAAATACTTGTCCCACTTAGCATAGCTAAGCGCTTAATAAGCTTAACTAAGCAATTAAAAAGAGTGTTCAGAAAAGCAGCATATTGCATTAATTGTGGGGAGTGCGAAGCAAATTGTATTCATGCAGCTTTAAAATTTGTAAATAATTCACCTAAGATATCGAATTGCATTCGTTGCGGTGGTTGTTCAGATATCCCGAGTGGATGTTTATTATATAACTCAAACAGAGTAGCAAAAGGAGATATTAATTTGAAGAAAATGAGCATAAATAGTTATGCTGCACATGCACCGCGATTGCATTGGCTAGAAGCTTTTTTTGATTATGATGGTGAATTTGCAAAAGGAGTAACATTAGGATCGGTCCAGGTTCCAATGTTTCGCAGATTTTTAAGAGATGCACATTTATTAGAAGGTGACAGGTTTACAAAGTTGGCAAAAACCATCAAAGTCATAGGACTTCGATCCCCACTTTCGTGGCAATTAATGTTAGCTAATCTAGGAAATGCACCTGAGATTGGATGGTACATAAAAACGATTCTACCCAATCAAACCCTCACCCGTGAAAAGCTCGTGGAATCAGCTTTAGAGACTGGAGTAAAAATTGACGGTGCACAGCAGGTGCTCCTAGCTATTAAACTTATATTAGCATTACCATTTGGAGAAGAATGCGGATTGGGTACCGTAGAATTAAACAATGAAAAAATTGCCAGCTTTTCTCGTGGCACATGCAAAAATCCAGATAGTCTTGCTATACTTTATTCTTTATATCAGTATAGTAATCTTTGCAAAGGATTCATGAGCTTCACATTGAATACGTTATTAGACTACAAAACAGAGAGAGATGGGGCGAGTCCTGCATTAATCTTTGGATTAAACTCAAGTAAAATGGACTTAATATTGAGCGGACTTTCATGTAAATATCCAGATTTCATTAATTATAGCAAGACCCATGGTTTAAATGCAATTACCATACGAGATAATAAGACCATAGATGATATTCTAGATTTAATAATAGAGGAGCATAAATAATATGAACAATATAAATGAAGATTTAATTAAATATAATACTTATATTAAAGTGGACGATGAATTTGTAGCTTGCCTAAGAGAAGAAAACTTCGACAAAAAAAGTGATAGATGGTTGGATTTCTACCCTACCGACCAATTTATTGAGTTGTTGGAAAAAGTAAATAATATTATTACTGGTGCCATCCGCGAAAAAACGATAAGAATTATAGGCTCCTTCGGTACAGGAAAAACATTTGCGGCACTCACATTAAAAAAAATTCTTGAAAGCTCTGAGGATGGAATAGTAGAGTATTTTAAAAGATATCAAGATAATGAAAAATTATGTAAATTAAAAGAAAAGTATATACAACAGAGCTCAAAAAAAATAGTGACTATCAATGTCACTGCTTCGATGGGAATTACTTCGATAGAAGAAATGATAGATTTTATAGAAGACGAAATAATAAAAATATTGAAAAAGAAAAACATGAGCATAAGTTATGATCAAACTATAGTGCATTTATTGAAAAATAAATTATCGGTGCCAGCAAAGGTTCATATAAATGATGAAATAATTAAGAATCAACAATTCGATGGAAAATCAATAGATGAAATATTATCAGAAATGGATGATGAAAATGTTGATCCTGATATGAGAAACAAATTACGTGGAGATTTGATTGATTTTTGTGAAGATAAAGGGTTATTTATAAAAAAGTCCCAAATCATAAGGAACTTTAAAAAATGGATTGGTGATATAATAAAAAAGAATGATATTAGTGCTTTTTTCTTTATATGGGATGAGTTTCAAGATCTGCTTGAAAAAATAAACAACTTGTCAGACTTTCAAGAGCATATTTTAGGCGCGGCGGATGAAAAATTCTTTTTTGTTCCTATTACACATGTTGGTGATATGAATATAGATTCAGGGTCAATAAAAAAAATACGTGACCGTTATGAATCAATAAATATAGATTTACCCGATTCGATTGCATTCCAATTGATAGGGCATGCAATTAATCCTGATAAACTAGATGATAATAAAAGTGAAGAATGGAAAGAATTGAGGAACCATTTATCAGAGCCTTTAGAAAAGGCACAAACCACTATAGCTAATAAAGTAAAGGTAGATAAAGATGTAATGAATAAACTAATACCTATGCATCCATATGCTGCATATTTATTAAAATATATTGCAAAGGAATTTCAATCAAACCAACGTTCCTTGTTTCAATTTTTTTCTGAAGTAAAAT
>JAIRMA010000045.1 GCA_031259085.1 Christensenellaceae bacterium | reverse complement strand
ATGGAAAATTTATTAGTGGGCATGCTAGTGTTGGCAATATATATAGAAATCTAATAGCCGTTTATATTTATGACATTGGTGCTCTAATGGTATCTAAAATATATGTTAGAGTATCGAATGATACATGATTTTCATCCTTTATAACGATGCTTTAATGGTAAAACTTCTACATAATTTAAGTAGAATAATCAAGGTGAAAATCTAGCATTTCAGAATTAATGTGTTAGATCTCCAGTAAAATTCTGAAATAGCTCGATCTTTGAAAAATAATTAAAAGACTCTTGCCTAGGTAATCATTTATTTTTTAGTATGTGAATAATCATTTTAACAATTTTTCTTGTGTTTTAATCACTAACTTTAGACATGCGTAACAAATCGGAGAATCCTTAATACATTTCTATTGCCTCAATTATCAAAGTTAGATAAAGTCTTTTTGAAATTTAATATGTGCAAAAAAAAATTCTAAAGTCACTTTCAGATTTGCAATCCTTTAGTAGATGTTTTCTAGCCTATAATAACATGCCATCCTCTAATCACAAATACTTATGATGAAAATAGACTTTTACTGAGATTTATTTGAAACTAATGAACATTATCTGTAAAGGAATATGAATCATTAAATTATACTTAATCAGCAATAATTATACTGCACTCTTAAGAGAAATTTAGATGCTAATACATATCCACATCTACCCTGACATTATCCCGAGTTTGCCAGTTGTTTTGACATAATGATAAGAATCATCACCAAAATAATCTTCCTAAAAACACAATTTATATTGGATGTGCTATTTAGTTATCAGTTCTTCTTAATGTCGCAATCATGTTCATGACAACTTCTTTTTGTTGGCGGGTTAGCGTCGACCAATATTCTAAAAGTCTTTTGTTTTCCTCTGTCAATCGTCCGCATATTCACAGTCGCCAAAAAGTTGTGCTAATGAAATTTGTAGCGCGTCACACAATCCTTCTAAAACTTCGAGACTCTGCATGGTGTGTCTTGCTTTCCAGCTATGCAATGTACTGTGTGAAATACCCGCCTGCGCACTCAAAAAATTTAGAGACCATCCTTTGTCTTTTTTCAAACGGTCTAATTTGTTATATATTTTCATTGAATCCATATTTTTGCTCCTTTTTGCTTAATCTCCGCTTCTTTATACATTTTATATCAACAAGCATTGAAAAATATCAGGCAAATCAGTCAAACAATAGGCACAATGATTGATGCTTTTTTTTTTGTTATAATCAAAGCAAAAAGGAGTGAATTTTATTGAAAGTATGTTGCTTTACTGGCTCGCGTCCACAAAACCTACCTTTGGAAAGTGAAACTGACCCGCGCTGTCAGAAACTCTTAAACCATCTAAAAAAAGAAATCAAAAAGGCCGTTAATAACGGTGTGCACCATTTTATATAGGTTTGGCAATCGGTGTTGATACTTATGCCGCCTGTATTGTCATACGGCAGCCTACGACAACCCCGAACTTGGGATAACACTCGAAGCTAACTAACCTTGTCCGTCGCAAGAAAGGCTGTGGTCGCAGTCGGGAAAAGACCTGTATGCCAAGCTACTCAAGTATTGCAAAAAGCAGACCCTCGTATCTAAACACTATTATCCGCTTGCTATCAAGTCCGCAATGAATACATGGTGGATAGTTCATCGCTTCTGATCGCCATGACCGACGGTCGCCCCAGTGGGACTATGAATACCGTCAAGTATGCCATGTCGAAAGATAAAGAAGCTATTATACTAAAGCCGTAAATTGCAACACGCCACAAGGTACAAAAAAAGACCGCCGAATATGGTGTTGTCGGCGGTCGGTGTGCTTCGCTTACAGCCTGAACAGGGTGTTTAGGAAAAGAAATGCTTGTTGAAAAATTAAATCTGTTTTTCAATCATAAAAGCTTTGTTTCCATTTTCATCATAGTATTTAAGTTTGAGCAAAAATTCCTGTGCTTGCGTTTTTTCTCCGTTCTGTTCGATTATCGGTTTTAAATCAATTGTTTTTTCAGAGTCACTTATAATTGCGTAATCCTCCCCAATTTCAGAGTAAAATTCACTCCAAAATGACCAATCCTGCGCTGTTTCGAGTTTTATTTCGTTATTGTGAAATATATAGTTAGCATGACCGAGCCAGTGATCATATAGCGGGAAATAAAATACCGTTTCATCATTAAAATGATATACGCTCGTACAGTTATCCAGGCTATAAGCATTCTTTTTTGAGCTGAGAGCATTGCCTTCTCTTATAAAATAATAATTACTATTTTCACAAAAAAAATAGACAGCCCTTTGTTTACCATCTTGACTCTCGCCCCGAAAAGCAGGATGTCCTTTTATCAAATCTATAAAGGCTTCATGATCTTTTGTGTAGAAGTCCACCGTATACGGATCGCCTCCTTTTCTGATATTTATCTCTGCATTCGAAACAACAAAAATCGTCTGTGTGTTTTCATTACTGTTCCAGCCGTTAATTGACAATGTTTGAATCTCGTAGCTCATTCGATCGCATCCCGAAAAAAGCAAAGATGCGACCGAAAGGAAAACAAATATTAATAATATTTTAGGAATTTGCTTCATATCTGGCTCCCATTACTTAGTTATATAAATTTTCGATAAATCATATAACGCTTGCCCAAAAATGCAGTATTGGGTTAAATCGCTATACCAGTTATTTATGATTTGACAATATTTACTTCCGTTTGAATATGTTCTATAACCAATGCCATTAACCATGTGAGCATTAAATAACGCAGGCCATAGGCACATAAGAGACATACGATTCGAATCGCACTCTGCTTTATAATTATCCCAATTATCTCTTATGTTGTCTACTGTAATACTGTAGCCACTCATATCATTATTTACATACTTTTTAATTCTAGTACGATATCCCGATGGAGTCACTGGTCCATTTTTAATGCGTTTATGTATTGCAGTAAATAATGCTTCCCGTGCAGTTTCACTTGTTGGAATAGTATCGCCATTCCTGTACATGTAATATATTACCATATTGTATGCAGAAGTCGCAGCGCAATGATTGTCCGCATCATTTACTCCGTCAAAATCGTTTGTTGTGCCATACGGGGTAATACTTGTGGATGTGGCCGAGGTTATCGTTTTCGAAGAGGAAAGCGTAGAAGCACTCGGAAGACTTGAAAAATCAATAATAAAGTCATAGGGATTTTTGTCCTTATTTTTACTAATACCGTTGCTTGAGGCATCAAAAAGAGACCTCGCTTCGCTATGAATGCTCTTTTGAGTAGTATCGACTGATTGTAATGCTGTTTTTAACTTTTCCTCTGCCAGTTGAAGTTCCGCCACTGTTGCTTCAATTTCTGTAGATTTGCTTGACTCAGAAACAAATAATTCAGATTGCTTATTTGTAGCTCTTTCAAATCTATATGTCGGTCCGATGTAATATTCTTTTTCGGTAGAATATTTACAATACAGTTCATCCCTTTGCCCAAATTCAATTACAATCGGGTTGGATAAGTCAGCATTAACAACAATGTAACTATAATCTGATAAAATAATTTCATAAGCAGTAATTTCATCGGATGTGTTGTACAATTCTTTGGTGTTAATAGGTTTGATATTTGCGTCTTGATTGTCGGCTTTTGAGTGTAATGCCGCCGCAATTAATGCGTCTGTCAAATCAAAACTCCTCGCAACTTGTGTTTTTGTCGTGGTCTCTGCAACACTCTCAGCTTTAGCAGAAGACATTACTCCTGTGCTTAATATGATAGTACAAATTATTAAGCAGAACACAATAATATAATGCTTTTTGAATGTTTTTTCCATTTTTATCCCCTTATATTATAGATTTTTATATTGCTTTTCTGTTTTCGCATATATTAATCTTAGCATTTCATACGCATCACCCCCTAAAAACTCTTTAATTATTTACAAAATTAATATAAATATTTTATCATACAGATGCACTTTTGTCAAACATTCCGAAAAATGACCTGTATGCCAAGCTTCTCAAGTATTGCGAAAAGCAGGCCCACGTATCTAAACACTATTATGCCGCTTGCTATCAAGTCCGCAATGAATACCTGGTGGATACTATTTAAGCAAAATGTATTATTTTAAGTATCTAGAGCAATTATTGAAAGAATTAGAGGCAGTGAGGCATAAAAAAATATAAATATTGATATTTTTCTAATGTTAATTTTAACATTTAGGCTTTCATGCGTTTGCCCTGATCTTAGCTAGTGATCGTGTTTAGTTATACTTAGACAAAATATATTCCTTTTCATTCTCAGATAATTCATATAAATCAAAGATCTCATCATCACTTAGAAATTTGTTATCATCAATAGGTCGCTTAATTGGTAATTTAATAAGTGCAAATTTCTTATATCTATAGCCATCGTTCCCTAATTGGGCCCCTGAAAAAATGTACTTAAATACAAACTTAAATAGCTTTGAGGAAAGCGTGCTAGATATATATTCGATATGCTCGCCTGTCATCATGAAACATGTCGCATCTAATATATAGTTATTATAATCAATGACGAATGAAGCATCTGTGGTAATCTCAGGATAAACGATTTTTGATTTTTCAAATTCACTCATTGATATACAATATTGTAAATTGTATGGGGTTTTCCCTTTACTCGAACGTTTTAGAAGTTTATCTAAGAATTTATCAAGATGATCCTTTATTGCTGGATAGTCATTAATATTAACAGCAGGGATCCGATTATGTTGATCATCGTAATAACCGTTATGAGTCGTGAT
>JAIRMA010000023.1 GCA_031259085.1 Christensenellaceae bacterium | reverse complement strand
ATCCTTGTTGTCGGCGTAAAAGTCAAGCCGCTTCTGGCTTTCGTCGTAGTCGTGCGAAAGCTCTACCGCGTTGTCCGGGTCTTGCAGCTGTGCACTTGCGTGGTGTGCGCAAAGCAGCGCAGCGGCAGCAAGCAGTAAGCAGGTAATTTTTCTCATTTTTTCTGGGTGGTGATGTAAAAGGTATGCTGTCGTAAAAAAAAGGCAATCAGGAAGAAAGCTCTATTTTTGCAAAATGAAAATAACAATCATACTCCATTGTCCCGATTGCCAAGGGACAAAATTAGATGAAAATTCTGCTATTTCCAAGCGCATACAAATGAAAAAAGTTTTTTTTACAGAGGAAAGATACAGCTGGGATAGAGGGGAATAGCTACCGACTGAGGCATCGTATTCGCAGGGCTTTCCGTAAAACTTGCTGTTTTTCAAAGAAACTATTCAACCATTTTAAAGCTTTTAACCTCGCCTTTTTTTACATCACCTCCCGTTATTTTAAGTAGGCGATATTGCCTTTAATTTAAAATAACGTAGAAATGAAAGAATTATCAATCACGCAGCTCATCGAAGCTTGCATGTCCTTTTTTCGTGAGCATAACTATTCTGAAGAAAGGATTCGTGAGTATCAATGCCGTTGGAATAATGGCATAAAACCATTCATGCGAGATAAAGGCTTACGCTTTTATAATGTTAGCATAGGCTTAGAGTATCGGAATACTTATTTGACTGAGAATCCACAGGAAAATCCGACTCGTGACAAAATCAGAGCCATAGATGTCTTAGATGACATGTTGATGTTCGAAACTATCAGCAAGAGGCGTACTATTCCCACAGTATATCCTTTAGACGGCATAATTGGCAAAGAGATGGAAAAATTTCTTTTACATTTACAAAGTCAGAGAAGATCTAAGTCAACGCTTCAACGACACAGGCTGCATTTAAGCGGATTTTTAATGAGCCTGACAACCAATAGAATAGGGAATATTAGTATGATTTCAGAACAAAACATTGTTTGTTACATCTCATCTCGAAGGACAGACTTGCACAATTGTATAAGCACATTACGTGGTTTATTCAGATTTTGGCACACTAAGAATATTGTGGACAGGGATTATCAAGAGTTATTCAGTACAATACCCATTCCCAAAAAAGAAAAAATACCATCTTACTACAACAAAGATGAGATAGTACGGATAGAAGATTCTGTAAGCCGTGCAAATCCGTTGGGAAAACGCAACTATGCAATCCTACTTTTAGCTACCCGTCTTGGACTAAGAGCTTCAGACATAGCTACTCTAAAATTTTCAGATATAAACTGGGATACGAGTATGATTACACTCGTTATGAAGAAAACAGGCAAGATAATTGAGCTTCCTTTATTACCCGAAGTAGGTAATGCCATCATTGATTACCTTCGGAATGGTCGTCCGAAATCAGAGAGCCAACAAATTTTCCTATATGCAGTTGCTCCATATAAAAAGATAGCATCATTTGGAGTAAGTAGCGCAATATCTCAAATAATACAACATTCATCTGTAGATGCTGGCAATCGTCATCATGGATCTCATTCTATGCGACATAGCCTTGCCGCATGTATGTTGACAAATGGGGAAACCATACCAACTATATCAGAAGTATTAGGACATAAGAAAACACAAACGACATTGACTTATTTAAAAATAGATTTAAAATCTCTTTTAAGTTGTGCATTGCCAGTGCCGACTGTTGATGAATCATTTTATATGCAGGAAGGAGGGGTGTTTTATGAATAAAGATTATTGTTTCTCAAGCCCTTTTTCCCATGCAATGGAACAGTTTATAAACTTGAAAATTGCCACAGGGCAAGATTGCAGATGGTTGAAAAAATGCTTTAAGGAATTAGACTGTTTTGCCATTGCAGAAAAATTATCCCAACCAGAAATGACACCCGACTTTGTGGGAAAATGGAGAAAGTCATTAGTAAACAATGCCCCAAGTACCATATATCAAAAACTCACGGTTTGGTCTATGTTTGCCCGATACATGAACAGAAATGGCTATAACACTTTTGTTCCACAACTACCAAAGAAAGAACCTAAAAGTTTTGTTCCATATATTTTTACGATTGAACAAATAAATAAAATCTTCTACGAATGCGATACATGGAATCTAAAAGCACATCATGTCCATAGTATACTCTTTGCAATGCCAACATTATTAAGAGTTCTGTATAGTACAGGATTGCGTATATCCGAAGCCCTTTCGATTCGGAATAAAGACATAAATAAAAATGAAAGGTATATCCATGTAAGGAAAACCAAAAACGGTTCTGAAAGACTTGTTCCGATAAGCGAATCTCTTATATTTACCTTAAATCAATATGAATATTACAAAGCCAAACTACCCATTCATAGAATTTCTTTGCCAGAGTCATTGTATTTTATCAAGGCGGATGGAAGCAGTGTATCGGATCGTTCCGTATATAACAGATTCCGAGAATTATTGAAAAAATGTAATATACCGCATCAAGGCACATCTTATGGACCGCGCGTCCATGACTTGCGGCATACTTTCGCTGTTCATTCTTTGGTGCAATTAAGTAAAAATGGTATTGATCTATATACAGGCATGCCTATTTTATCAGCTTGCTTGGGACATAAATGTCTATCGTCCACAGAACTGTATGTTAGACTGACAAGCTCGATGTTCCCTGAACTTCAAGAAAAATGCTCACCAATAAATGCGTTTGTTTATCCTAATATCTATCATCATGAGTAACCAAGATAAAAAAGACTTTGCGAAGCATATAACAAAGTATCTATCAGAGTATCTGCCCCACGAGAGGAATTTAAGTCCGAACACGATTGTAGCCTACCGTGATGCATTTGTCTTATTTATAGATTTTATGAAAATCATCAAAAATAAGCCAGTTCAAAATATCGGCATGTCTGATTTAAATAAAGAAAACATCAATGCTTTTCTAAGTTGGATTGTATCTGCTCGAAATTGTTCTATTGCCACATCCAATTATAGACTTGCTGCATTGTTATCATTTGTCAGATATGTACAATATATTGACATTGGAAAGTTAAGTCAGTGGCAAGAAGTATTATCAATACAACCTAAAAAAGAAGCTGGACGGACATTGAATTACCTCACAGTCGATGGAATAAAACTGCTATTGGAACAACCTGATATTACTACAGTAAGTGGTCGAAGACACTTGGCTATACTTTCGTTATTGTATGATACCGGTGCGCGAGTGCAAGAGTTAGCGGATTTGACTATCGGCTCACTTAGAATATCATCCCAGCCTTATACGGTAAGAATAGTTGGGAAAGGTCGAAAAATACGTATTGTGCCTTTAATGAATGAACAAGTAGAAATACTGAAAACATATATTGCAGATTATCGATTGGAGAATATAGATGATACAGCTATCCCTCTGTTTTTTAATAATCGAAGGGAAAAACTGTCAAGGGCTGGAATCACATACATCCTTTTGACATATGCTTCCCAAGCACGGATAATAAATGACAAAATTATTCCTGCTGTGCTAAGTTGCCATTCTATTAGGCATAGTAAAGCCATGCATTTACTCCAAGCAGGTGTTAATCTGGTTTATATCAGAGATATTTTAGGACATACATCCATTCAAACAACAGATATTTACGCCAGATCTGATAGTAAAGCCAAGAGAGAAGCTCTTCAAAAAGCTTATATTGATGTTTCGCCAAGTACGGGAGTCTGTGGACAATGGGAAACTGATAATAATCTACGTAATTGGCTAAAGGGGCTTCAAAAATGAAATTATTATGGGAAGTCGAACTGTAAAGTTAAGATAATATTTGGCTCATTATCAATAACAATCAGGTGTAGACTTTCCATAAGATTTTTCTATCCATAAAACAGTTTATGGAAAGCTTTCCATAAACTGTTCTCGACAGTAGCCCCGACTTTGGAACAGTGCCGGGAAAAGCGGGATAAATGGTTGCAGGCAAATAATTGCAAATAAATAAATTAAATAATAGACAGATATGAAATCAACAGAAATTTTTAAGCAAACCATCCAGGCGTATTTGGAACAGCATGCCGCAAGCGATGAACTCTTTGCAATATCTTACGCAAAACCGGATAAAAGCATTGACCAATGTATTATTTACATCCTTAATACCGTGCAAAAAAGCGGCTGTAACGGTTTTGCGGATGAGGAAATCTATTCGATGGCGGTAGATTTTTATGATGAAGACGGAATCGACGCGGGCAAACCATTTGACTGTAAGGCTGTTGTAAATCATACGATTGAATTAACCGCGGAAGAAAAGGAAGAAGCCCGCATGGAAGCCATACGGCGGGTACATGAAGAATATTACAGCCGCTTGAAACAGCCTCAAAAGAAAGCGAAGCAACCGGCAATCAATAACCAACCCAATCTTTTTGACAACTTATGAAACCGAAGAGCAAATTTCAAAAGCAGGTTTTGGCGGCAAGTCAAAGCCTGCCTGCCGTAAGCAAAGCGCAACTTGAATGGGCATACCTGCACTGTATGCAGCACATTGGGCGCAGAACGGCGAAGGGGGTTGTTACCTGTCTGGAGTGCGGACACGAATGGACGGACAAAACAGTTGAAAAACACTGTATTTGTCCCCATTGCAACACGAAACTGAAAATTGCCGATACCAGGCAACGGGTGTTCAGGGAGTACGAATATTTCTGTATCGTTACCGTGTGCAAGGGTTTTCAGGTATTGCGCTTCTTTTATCTTCAATCGTATGCAAAAAAAGGAGAAAAAGCGCAGTACTTTCATTCGGAAGTGGCACAGAAATGGATAGCTCCCGACGGCAGGTACGCGACAATGGCAAAATTAAGGCCGATGAGTTATTATGCCGATACGTGGAATTTTTCGAGCACGCTTGAAATCCGTCC
>JAIRMA010000110.1 GCA_031259085.1 Christensenellaceae bacterium | reverse complement strand
TCTGACGTTACGGCGCGTCTATAGATTGCATCGATAATTAATCCTGCCTCATCTCTCAAATAGTTCCCATCAAAATGTAAATCACGAATATCTATTATGTTACATTTAAATCCAGCTCGCTCGAAGGCCTCCTTAAATACCACAAATTCACTTTTAGTTGAAATCTCAAGAAAGTCTACAATTGCAACATAGGGGATACAGGTAGTCTCTCTTGTCTCATCGATTTTGTCTAGAGAGTTAAATGAGTTAGTTTTATGCTCTGAGAGTAGCTTTTTAAATTGCAATGGGAGGGTGTCAAACAATTCAAAAGTATACATATCGTGTATGTTTCTAAATTTGTGCCAAAGCGTAGAAGTCCGCCATGCGTTAACAAGCTCACGATCCTCGTTCATAGCACTTGCACCATCAGTGTTAAACTCACAGAATTTGAATGAATAGTCATCCTCATTAAAGAAAATATCTACTCTAGCAATTGGCACTTTTATATTATATTCAGGTGAAGCTAGAATTAATTCTTCTAATTCTTTTTGAAAACCGAAAAGTTGACGGTACGATGGTGAGTTTAGATAATGAGTAGTAACTTTTTCTATAATCTGTGATAAAAGTTGTGCGCCCATGCTAATTACTTGAATCGCCTCGATTGGAAAAAGTTTTGGAATAGCCAAAAACTGCAACTGCCCTCTAGTGAAAGTGGCAGAAGAGGTTTTTAAATAATTTTGTGCTTTTCTAAAATCTGTGGAAACCGTGTCCAAATTGCTATTTATGACATCAACAAAGTCTGTTGCAAACTGATACATAGTTTTATTGCTATTTAAAATCTCAACCAAAACGGCACTATCATAATCAAACTTATGCATTGTTATCTCAGTTAATTTTCTTGCCATTTGACCAGAAATAAATTTGGAGAGATATGTGCGTTCTTTTAGAGACAGCTCATTTTCTGCAAGTAATGATATTTCTGTCATTAAGTTTACTATCGGTGAACCATACACTACAGCATCAATTCCATCACTTTTTAAAGACTCAAAAGCGTTGATTGCGTCAAGTTTATTAATAGAGCTAAATCTAGTACACAATTTGTCAAGCACGCTTGTACTATAAAATATTCCCTTAATTAGAGCAATAAACCCTAAAACATCATAAATTGGCATACTGTCTGCCATTCGTATCTCAATATAATTCTTAAGTCTAACATATGGAAAAAACAATGATAACAGATGCTGGATTTCATCAGTATTCAATATATGGTCATTAAATATTTCTCGACTAGTAAGATTATAAGTAGGCTCATAAGCTTTTTGTGAATTAGTGATCATAAGAGGAGGTCGATCAAGTACATATCTAGCATAACCTTCAAAACCAAAATTATCTCTATCTAGCGAATCATGAGTAAATCCAGCTCGATCAGGATCGACATTTTCCCAAACAGTAGTTCTAACCATTGTTCGAGAATCTTTGTTTTCAAAAACAGTAGAGTTGTCGGTTATAAATGCAAAAAAAGGTGTCAGCACGTTAGCGAGCCTGAATTTTTTTATGAAATCCTCTTCAGAAAAGTAATCTATTGAAACTTGAGTGGCCGCAGTCTGTCTCATCATATGAATACCATTGCCACCAATTTTTTTAAAATACTCATCCATTATCTGATATCTCGCACTTGGTAGCAATTCTATATCATCAACAAGCCCCACTGGTCTATAGCCTTTTGTTATCAGAACATATCCAAACTCTTTTAAAACTGGATCGATGATAGCACGAATTTTATTATATTTTACGAGAAAACTCCTAATAGAAATGAATGTACCTAGACTCATCTCAAGCTGTGCACCTGGCTCTAATGAAATGTAACAATTTTTAGTTCGAAGCGATACTAAATGTTGCTCTGTGTTATCTAGAAGCGTTACATATCCTTGCTCCTCAAAATGTTTCTGAATAGCTCTCAAAATAGCATTAACACCATTAGCCCCTGAATAGTTCACAGGGGCATTAGTATCAGCAAAAGCTACGAAATGCTCAATTTCTACACCTATGCTTTCTTTACCTTGCTTTTTGCATCCGTTTTGAAAATATTTTTTAATTGCAATAATATTCTCATTGTATATTGATAGGTCTTTTGAATTGTCATTTTGCATAAAAATCCTGTGTGAGCAAATTAGCGTTATTTATCTTTGAATTTAATGAGCGTTAAAAATCAGAATAGATAAGTTAATTTTATATAATAATACCACTAATTATTTTTGTATTATGATTTATAATGAAATAATGGTCACCAGTATAGAATCAAGAAAACAAAAACATTAAACGCATTATCTAATAGCCCCATTTTATATTATTGATTATACAAAAAATATTCATTTTAGTCAACAAATTGTATAGCGTAGTTAGATCACAAAAGTTTGAAAATTCTTATGCACAATAAAACCTAGACGCAAAAGTTGAACAATGAGGATTTATACAATAAGTATGTTTACAAACCCGGAATTTATAATACATCAAAATGTAAGAGGTCAAATCCCGTTATCAATAAGCCTTTTGAAGGGCGTAATATTTGTGAAATAGTGTGATATAATATCATGACAAACGCATGATGTTGATAGATTCTAAAATCTATAGTTTATATTTTTAAGCTACATTAATATACTGTTTTTAAAGTCATCAATTTTTGACGATATAAACTCCTTTGGAGTTATTTCAGTGTTTGTTAACAATTCTGATAAATCCATAGCATATGATGCCGTCTTGTATTCATCAACGCTGCGTGGAAAGGCATAAACCGCATTTGCAATCCATCTGCCTTTAGCCGCTAAATCATAACGCTTCCCACCTATAACTTGAGATTCGAAAATATTTAAAAGCTCTTGCAGAAATTTCTCATGCCCTGTTAAATCATATACTATTTTTTCCGCATCAGAAAACCAATCAAGTCCACGCCATACTTCACATCCGTATAATTTAGTTGGTCTGAATTCAGGGTCAAGAGATCTTATTGCATCAATCGCTCTCACACTACAGGCTACATGCGTAGGATGTTTGTCAGCGAGGTTGTGCAAATGTATTATTTGTGGTCTATACTGTTTGATTATCATAGCAAGGCATTTTGTTATATTGTCACTTTCAAAATCTTTTACGTTAGCACTACTTTCGTTTAATGAAACTAAGGCAGCGTACTTTCCCACTCTAGCAGCTTTCTCTTGTTCTAAAGCGCGCTGAGCCATCATCTCTTCATTGGTGTAATTTGCAAATTGACCGCTTCTAGGGCTCCCCGCTCCATCAGTCACAATTACAGCTACTAAACCAGCATTTTTATCGTCTTTGCACTTTATTATGCCTTGTGGACACATAATTTCAACGTCATCTTGATGTGCTGCAATTACCATATCTGTATAAACTTTTTTCTTCCCTTCAACAATCTTTAATTTAGGGCATATTTTTTGCATGATCGGTTACCTTATATATTATTAAATTAATTAGTGGTCGATTATAAGAGGGCGGCAGCATATGATTGTCCTAACCGTTTTGCGGTCTCGCTTGGTGAAATAATCTTAATTGTACTGCCCTCTGATTTTAGTAATTCAAGGGCTTTTATTCTAATTAAATCACCACCTTTACCACTTGAAACCCTGCCTAGAAACATAACCGATTCTATATCATAAAATTCTTTTAACCATAATATTGTGTATCCAAAAAATTCTCCGAGCTTTTCATAGATACTCAACGCCTTTTCATTCCCACTGTCAGCTAAATCTCTTATGATTTTTAACTTTTCAGCTGGGGTTTTTCCTTGTTTTAAATCTATTTCATGTTCATTTGAGAGTCGAATTGCGGCATCTTGTGAATGGTACATAACACCACATCCTGTGTCTCCACTCCATTCATCGATCGGCGCTTCTTTGGAAAAATCGACTGGAATAAAAGCAAGCTCATTTAAATAACCCAATATGTTGCAATTTTTGTCAACATATCCACCAGCAAGACTCGTGCCCATTGCTATACCTAGCAAACGCCCAGCCCCAGTTTCAAATGCTCCAGCAAGTGCAGCGGCATCTCCGTCGTTAGCCACCTTTACAGGTTTTCCGTATTGAACAGCTAATTTTTTATATATCGAATATCCTTTACTTTTTACCACTTCAGATGGTATATTTTTAAAGAGTGATGAGATCCTTAATTCATTATCTATCACAATACCCGCAGTGGAAATCCCTATCGAATCAAATTTACTGTCTAGTTTAAGTATTGCAGCATTTATATCATCACGGATACCAGATATATGATAGGAAATATCACTTTGCAATTTTGGATTCCATATTGTCTCTCTTTCAAACACAACGTTGCCATCGATCACGGCTGTTACTTTTCTGTCGGATCCACCAGCATCAAAACCAATTTTTCTACCTTTAGTTTCTTTTGATATTTGAACAGGTTTATGACATTCCTTAGGGAATTCTAGTGAATCGTCAATCAGCTCAAAAGTAATCCCACCTTTTAAATATACTGAATTCATAAAATCGTAATCAAAAGACCGCGCTCCAGTAGGAGAGTATATTTCACTTAGTTTAGTTGCTAATAGTTGATCGCCTTGGATATAGACCTTGTACCCACCATAGCACCATAACATCGTCTTTAAATATCGCTCTACATACCTTAAATTTTCATCTAAGTTATCACATAATATATTTAGTATTGCAACCTTTATTTCATGATCACCACGCTGTAATCCTATTTTGAAAATCTTTTTAGGATTTATGTTGTTAACATACGCTTTGTGATAAAGATACGCAGGTAAATATTTGTATTCTGCATTTTCCATATTAATCCCCCTCAAGTTAGTGTCCAAAATTCTGTTTGTTTTATTTTTTGCCCAAATTTCAGTGTATTAAATGGTGTCAATGTCTCGATTTCATGTATTAAATGATTGGTGTACGCTTCAAAATTACAAGAATAATCAGGATACGAACCATCACTTGCAGATAAAATTCTCTTTTCAATTTTTGTAACAGATTTACCATCATCAAGCTCGTACGTTACATGAAAATCTTTTTGATAGAGTCCAACTTTGAATGGCTTTTCACATTTTTTATCACTTTTCAATTGTAAAAATTCATTGTCCATTGAAAATCGCGGGTCTTTAATATCAGAGTATGGCCAAAATACAATATTCCTATTGGGTAAATAACCAGTGTCTTCTTGGTTTAGAGCTACCCTCATAGTCCCACCACTTTTAAAGACTGATAAACCCCATAAAGCACATTTCAACTCATCTCTTCCAACGTATATCACTTCAGAATCTATTCTTAGCGTGTTAACCCCCTCAAACGAAATTCCTAGCTGGATCTGTGCATCATTAAGCATTCTTACTGGCGGGTAAAACTTAACACATTTGGCTCCTGCCTCAAAACGTACTGGTTCATCATCTGGATAGTATGTTTGATCTGTCTCTGGAGCTAGCCAAATTCTATGACCACCATATATTCTCCATTTTTTCTGCTCACCATACATGCTTGAAACATCTTTTGTTATTTGTTCATCTACATCATTAAACATTATATTATCGCTACCCTCTTTAGATAGCCATATTATGCGAGGGCCACAATCCAAAGTGACATGCACCTCAATCATACCTTCTTTGATTTTAAGTAGTCTTCCAGTAAATCCATCAACTAAATCAACTACCATTTGATAAATTATTCTCCTTTTTTTGTTATCCTAAGTTAATAATCAATAATCATATGTTTAAGGCAATACAGGAATTTTAATGGTATATAGAATACACTGCCCATCTGCCCCTACAGTAAATGAGATCGATATGCCGGCATTTTGTAGTGATGTCTTTAAAGACGACTCTAGAATGCTACCAGCATATGAAGCACATGCGGTTACATTATCAAAATCTGCTATATATACAGCATCAAAATACAACTCTATCCAAATATCATGCGCTTCGTCCTTATGTGGCGCAAGAACATTAGCTACATAATTTGCAATATTATTAATGTCAGTTTGACTTGATATTCTTAAACTCAGTTGTAGTCCTTGAACAGAAATAATAGTTTTTCCGAGTATCTCATATGATCCATTTGTAGTCTCTGGTATCAATCCAAATGGAGTATGTCCATTAGCCTCTAGTATTTCGTTTGATACTAACAGATATGAATGGGTTGAATGTTCATAATTAGCACCCACTAGAGGGTTCTCTCGAACATTACCCCAAGTAGCATCTGATGCATACCAGAATCCAGCAATAAAAGTCGTATTCCATGCATGATTTTGTGTGTCACCTGAGCTTGTGATCTTACCCGACACGCGAAGCGTCATAATACCTTCCATCCAAGATAATAAGCTAAATGCTTTTGATATACCATCACACACTGCTTTATTATGTATAAATACACCTTCTAGATAGAAGCCATCGTATATATACGGATTAGTATAAGTAGACAAATTCTCAGTTAGAGTATAGTCATAGAAAATCTCATATGTTAAGTAATCATATATAGCATGTATCTTCTGAGCATCATTCATACTAGAATCAATGATTCTATATAAGACTTCCTTAGCTAAGTCGTATATTGTAGCAGCAGGAGACCCCTGTACAGGACTTGGTTTATAGCCATGTGTGACTGCATAGTACAACTGATTGCTAGTTGTGACTACCATTGCTCGCTCACTAGGGAGATCATCAATTGGTAATACTCTCTTCCCTGGAGAGTTGGTGTAATGAGTAACCGTTGGTCTTTCAAGGAAATTACTAGTTTCTGTAGATTCAAAATTGAATTCTATATCGTCAAAATAATTTATTTCAAGAATAACTCCTCCACTCCCATCATATGAGGTCAAGAATTCAACCTTGCTTGTATCTACAAAACAATTAAATGCAACCCAAATTAACTTGCCAGCATCAGAATTATCTAATGTTGTGGCAGTACCATTCTTGTCATAAGAATCTTTTATGCTCTCATACGTAAATGGTATGTAAATATTTAATAAATAGGCATAATTGCTCGCCGTACCATTGAATTGACTCGTTTTATATGCATCAGGTCTAAAAGTGGCTATGTAATTAAGTAATTGACCTAATTCTTCCATGTTAGCTATATATCTGTTTACATCATTACTTTCTTCAAAATATTGATATTGTGCAGACGTTATGCTTCCTTGCTCGTAAATGTACTCTTGACTATACGAATATTTTGCGCTCTTAATTTTTACACTAAAGCTTTCAGCAAAGGATGCTACACTAGCTGGAATCAAAACACCATTATGTGTTGGGAAGTAATTAGAATCTGTGTATGATGAAAGAACCATGGTCCTCGATGGATCTGTCAGATTTTTGATCGTAACATTTATTTCACCATCATATGGAAGTGCATTCCATCTAACATATGGTAGATAAGTATCACCGCGTTTATAACCATCAAAATACACACCAGATATATCTGAAACAGCAGTAGAACTGCCAACTCTGCCTACGTAAACTATGCGTCGCGATGAATCTTGCCTAACACCGTTGACACTTGGATATCCTACAATATAATATTCTCCCACCTCAGTTGGTGTAAAATTGAATAGCCCTACATCACGATCTTCATAGTTTTGCGGCAGGGTTGTATCAAGCCATAGCTCTTTTAATTTTAGTGACGCATCTGTATAGATCTTATCTCCAAAATCATTAACATTTAATAGATTCCATACATAACTATCTGGCGGATATTGACCCGCACCATGATTAGCCCTAAATGCTATACTATCACCTAAATTAAATTCATTTCCAGCATCCAATTTAACCACATTAAAAGTAGTTAATGGATTATATATGTTTATAGTAGGTAATGTTAAAATTTGCTCGTTGTCAACACTTTTTAAAATAACTCGTATGACATGTTCTCCAACCGTAGTCATACCAATGTCAGATGGCTTAATATCAGCTACTTTCTGTCCTTGAAAATTTCCTCCCTGAATTGCAGATCCATTTCGTTGCCAGATAATTTCTGGTGCGGGATCACATAGTTCATCATTATTCATGAACACTTCCAGAGTAAAATTCTCTGGAACATCTATTATTTGTTTGTATATTGATTGAATATTGTCTCTGACACGTAAACTATAATTAAGTGGCGCATACATGACTTTTATTCGAATTGTGGCCGACGCGCCTAGTGAATGTATAATATTAGAAAAAACTTCGATGTTTGTAACTCCTTTACTTTTAGGGGTTACAAAACCACTCTCAGAAACTGTCGCAATTTCTTCATTTGTACTAAGATAAGTCAATGTGCTTGAAGAGGCCGCATATGCAGGTTGAATTATTGGAGTTAACTGATAACCATTGCTGTCCAATCTCACACTAATTTCGGATTGTTCAAATTGAATTCTTTCAATAGACCCAACCTTCACTGTAACATTTATATCAACGTGTACTGATGGAGTTGATACACTATTTATTCTGACAACACATACTACTTCCTCTGGTGTTTCTTTACCCAATGATTGGATAAGACCAGTGGAATTTACAGTTATGTATTCTTGAGATTCTGTGTTCGCTAAGAAGAAATTTAATTTTTTATTCGTCGCATTAGTTGGCATCGCGACAGCATTGATTTGCCTTTTTGAATAATCACCCGATATGGCAAGCTCAACATCAACAGCATCAATTGTGATTCTCTCTACTTTTACCTCATTGCATGAGGTAAAAAGCACCGTTAGTATGATTGCTATTAAAAATAATAATATCGCAAGCTTGGAATTTCTAATCAAGGCGCCATCTCCCGAATGATTCGGACAGTAATCAAATCAACACAAAAAATAAGTGTATAATTTGTTATATATATAATAACTAAAATTGCAAATTTTGTCAATATTTTTTTCATTTCTGGTATAAAAATTCACAGTAACTCAAAAAAGAATCATGGAATTAAATATATAGTAATTCATGGTTATATTACGTTAACCTTCACTTTTATATATTAATCATAGTCTCAACGTTTAAAAATTATTACCTTAAATTCTGAATTATTATCTAACGACAAAAAGCCATTTTTTTTAATTTAAAAACTTCCTCTGTAATTTTATGATTGTTTATATTACACGTCCATTAAATAGAACGCTTTGGAAGTTATATGATCAATTGGTATAATTATTTTTTATAAACCTGTTTTTTACATTTTTGATAATTTGGTGGGAAAAATTAACGCTGTAAAACCAATAAAAACTTATATTCGTTAGCTTTTGATTATCCACTCAAATCTATTATTTATCAGTTTTTTCAATGCATACAACGCACAAAGAACAGTTAGCTAACTTTTCCACTGCATCTTTTTAAGTATTAATGAACATAGGAATCTGCATAATTCAAACAGGGTGTCAGTCACTTCCACTAATAGGATAAACTCGATAAATAGCAATTAAATCTTTAATGCACAATAAATATCAAGGATTTTTTATAGGTTTTAAAAAATGTATATTAATGGATTATAGTCCTAGTACGAAATGCAAAGAATTAACAGAAAATATGCGGTATATTTAATTTCAAATCTCTAAACTATCGTTTTCGTTTGTAAAATTATTTAAATTATTGTATAATGTTTTATGATTCAGTTAATCTGATTCATTAATAAATGATCTTTCTATATTTAAAAGTGTCATTTAATGTATTGTTAATGTACCATTAGTTTCTTTAAACTACATGATTTTGTATTTAATCTATACAAACATATCTCACTTTACATAAAGGAGTTAAGCTTAAAATGCTATTACCACCAGTAAAAAACATACTCGATCTTGCAAAAAAAACAGGATTTACTCAAGACGGCATAGAAAAAATTATGCGAATCGCAGATTTGCTCGAATATATTGGGGCTTCGCCATGGAACAAAAAATTCGTGATTAAAGGTGATGCGGCTTTTCATATGTTTTATACTGATTGTATGAGATTATTCAATGAAATCGATATTGATTATACCTCTGATTCAAGATCTTATAAAGAGAGCGATAGAGATAACATACGAAATTTATTAGTTAAATCAATTGCAGTAAAGGGATATGTCTGCGTAAAACAACCAAACAATGATGATTATGATATAACTGATTCTTTTACCTTTGCATACACAAGCCTTACTAGACAAAAAGACACTATTAAGTTAAACATTAATTACTTTAATGGCGAATTATTATTGAATTATGATAAACTCAAATTAAATAACTCAATAGTAAAAACCTCAATGCCTCTTAACGTGATGAATATAAATGAGTTAATCTCTAGTAAGATTGCTGCGATACTAGATAAAGCACGTCCACTTGAACTCTATGATATTTATTCTGTTATTCACTCTCAAATAAAGTTGAATAATACTTTTTTGAGGAAGTGTTCACTTTTTTATTCATGTGTTTGGAATCATGGGAATATTACAGGCAATGATACGACAGCCCTTGACAAAATAGTTAAAGCCTCTGTTACTAAATCATTAAAACCCCTCTTGAAATTGAACGATAAATTTGATTTTACTGTCGCAATTATGGAAGTTAAAAAATATTTAACAACACTTCTTGTGTTTAATGCTAGTGAAGAGCAATTTGTTTCTAGTTATTTGAAAAAAGATTATCAACCCGACCTATTGTTTGACGAAACTGATATTCTGGTTAAAATAAAAGACCATCCTATGGCAATTTTGAAAGTTACTCTTTAAATCAAAATTATTCTTCTAAATCATATTTAGTTAATAATGGATAGTGATTAAATACACCTCTAAAGTATGATTGCGCAATTTATACGTTGATAAAATAGTATTTCCAGTTAAAAGTGATAGAATGTCTATAAAAAGTGTGCATACATAATATGATATGCACACCAAAAGTGTCATGGGAATTTATCGTTAAATCGTTCATCACATGAGCCCAATTTTTTAATCCTGTCAAGAAATATTTGCTCTTTTTATAACTTTCATTCTTGTTTTTTCTCATAAACTTGCTTTCTTGGCATTTACAATTTTCATGGCTTTTAATCTTTTCAATAACTTCGTGCATTTTAACACTCCTTTTATTATGATCCTACCCTTATTTTGTTATCTATAATCGTAATATGGAATTAGCCCATTCTAAATCGCAGTTAGAGCAATGAAAATATCAATATTCTTTGTTTTTTACCGTTCCTTATTTTTCATGTATGCGTCTCTCAACAACATCTTATTCATAATATGAACAATAACTTTATTTTCGTAGTGTATAATGGCAATTGTTAAGTCAATTTAAACAATTTAAACAGTACTCTCTGTCAAAAAG
>JAIRMA010000109.1 GCA_031259085.1 Christensenellaceae bacterium | reverse complement strand
AAATGTCGCAGGGAATGTCTTAACTTCAATACTTGTGATTGAAGGAGCAACTACAACTGCTTCAACAGCTATATCGAAAGTTGTTGTTAGTCCTTCATATGATATTGTTAATGTGATTTCTTCAGCAACTTCGCTAGTATCAAAATCAGATACCATGTCAGATGTGATTTTTACTTCCTTATCTGTACTATCAGAATAATATACTGTTAGAACAGCCGCACCATCAGCGGTTGGGAAATCATCGCCTACTTTAAATGTGGCAGGGAATGTCTTAACTTCAATACTTGTGATTGAAGGAGCAACTACAACGTCTATCACAACTGTGTCAGTGATGCCATCAGAATATGTCACAGTAATTGTAATATCTTCGGAAGCCTCCGCTACTAATGTATCCCAGTCAGATACCATTTCTGCTGTAATCTCAACGTTTTCATCTTTAGATCCATCAGAGTAATGAACTGTTATTTCTCCATCAGTGGGGAATGCAGCATCTACATAAACTTGCTCTGGGAATGATGTGATCTCTATTGAAGTAACAGTTTTTGGTGCAACAACAGCTATCTTACAAGTTGTTGATTTTCCTTCATATGATATTGTTAATGTGATTTCTTCTGCAACTGCGGCAGTGGTAAATCCAGTTACCATGGAGGCTGTGATTGTTATGTCTTCCTCATGCTCATCAGAATAAGTAACAGTTATTTTTCCATCAGTGGGAAATGCAGCACCTACTTCAAATGAAGTTGGAAATGACTTAACAGCAATACCTGTTACTGTGATAGGAGCTGTCGCTTCGTTAACAGTATAAGTATAGGTTAACTCTTTCTCTTTATATTTGACTTTAATGCTATGTTCCCCTGCGGTTGATGTATCAAAATCAATTAACATATCGGATGATACTGTTATAATCTCTGTACTATCATCTGAGTATGTAACTTTAATTTTTGCATCTGTCGGGAATGAATCATCTATCTCAAATGATTCTGGAAACCCTGACTCAATTTCAATTTTACTTACTGTTTTATCGCCTTGACATGCTGCCATTAAGAATGCGGTGGTAGCGATGCATAATACGAATAAAACTAATAAAATTTTTCTTGAATTCTTCATTAATTCACTCTCCTTGCAAATTATAATTTTAGGATGCATGTTTAAAATGCAACGTTGCATTTTAAACGAAGATTTTTATTTTTGAAGAAGAAGAAGAAGAAGAAGAAGAAGAAGAAGAAGAATGCGTAATTATTTATTACTTATCCATCTTTATTTGGATGATATTTGCTATATATCATTTTGGACTATTTTTGCCTTCTGTATTTATTCTTATAATGGCTTTTCATTATCCATACATACTTGCAAAAAAGTTATTTTGCAAATTGTATATCCTCTTTAGAGGGATTGAGATTAATCGATTTATTATCAAGTTATATATTAATTCCTATTATATCAAAAAAAAAATACTAGCATATAACAATTATAAATGGTATCATTATGATATCTATATCCTATTTATTTGACAATTTGGAGGTTGTTTTGCAAACAAATAATTCCTACAAGATCATTGGTATGAGTTGTGCGGCGTGTGCAGCTAGAATACAAACTATATGTAGCAAATTAGATGGTGTACAGTCAACCTCTGTTAATTTCGCAACTGAGAAATTAACCATTATTTATGATGATTCTACTATCAGCTTCCCAAATATTAGGCAAGCATTGAAAAAAAACGGATATGATTTAATTGATCCAGCAGATGATGCAAATAAAGATACAACAGACGAATCTAAAAATATTCGTATAATGTGGATTAAGTTTATAATATCTGCAACCTTTGCAATACCGTTATTAATTATAGCAATGGGGCCAATGATTGGAATTTCAGCCCTTGATATGCCCCATAATCCGTTTCCTCTTGCTTTAACACAACTGCTCTTAACAATTCCTATTTTGATTTGTGGGTACAAGTTTTACATAAATGGTGTAAAAGCCATAATAAAACTTTCTCCTAATATGGATTCGTTGATTGCAATGGGCACTGCAGCCGCAGTAATTTATAGTGTGTATTCATTTATTCAAATCGCAAATGGTGACCATATGGCAACTCATAATCTATACTTTGAGACTGCTGGTGTAATTATAACACTCATATTATTGGGAAAGACGTTAGAAGCTGTATCGAAGGGAAAAACATCTGATGCAATTAAGAAATTGATTGGATTAGCCCCTAAGACGGCTTGCATACTTAAAGACGATGTAGAAATTAATATACCTATTGAAGACGTATTAATCAATGATGTAGTAATTGTAAGACCTGGTGAAAAAATCCCAGTTGACGGCGTTATTATTGAAGGAAATACATCTATTGACGAATCTATGCTAACAGGAGAAAGTATGCCTGTTGATAAATCAATAGGCGATAATGTATATGGTGCGTCTTTAAATGTTAATGGATTCTTTAGATTTAAAACAACAAAAATAGGTAACGATACAGCACTCGCCACTATAATCAAATTTGTAGAGGACGCACAAGGGTCTAAAGCCCCCATTGCAAAAATTGCTGATAAAGTATCTGGGATTTTTGTACCTGCTGTTTTTGGGATTGCATTAATTGCTTTTCTTGCATGGCTTATCGGAGGCAAAGATATATCGTTTTCATTATCTATTTTCATATCCGTATTAGTAATTGCATGTCCTTGCGCATTAGGACTAGCAACACCTACTGCCATTATGGTAGGTACAGGGGTGGGTGCAAAAAACGGAATCCTTATTAAAGGTGGCGAAGCATTAGAAACTGCGCACAAAATAAAAACGGTCGCTTTTGATAAAACGGGCACGCTCACAGAAGGGAAACCAGCAGTCACAGATATTCTAAGTTTATCAGATTTATCAGAAGACGAATTGCTAATCCTCGCCGCATCTGCAGAACATGGATCTGAACATCCTCTAGGTGTTGCCATTGTAAAGTGTGCAGAAAAAAGAGAGCTTATCCTTTATAAATCATCAGATTTTAAGGCAATCCCTGGTTTTGGTATTTCTGTTAATGTGAATGGGCAAATATTATTTTTAGGAAATCAACAACTTTTAAATCAATATGGAGTTAGTCTTGACGACTCTTATTTAAGAAAATTTGCTTCACAAGGAAAGACACCAATATTTATTGGCTCAGAGACGCAATGCTTAGGTGTAATTGCATTAGCTGACGTAGTAAAACCTACTAGCATCAGTGCTATTCAGTCACTTACAGATATGGGCATCGAGTCAATGATGATTACAGGTGACAACAGTATAACCGCACATGAAGTAGCTAAAAGTATTAAGATAACTAAAGTGGTAGCGGAGGTTTTACCTAATAACAAGGCAGAAGTAATAAAATCAAATCAATCAAAAACCAATTGTATTGCGATGGTAGGTGATGGGATAAACGATGCGCCTGCACTAACTCAAGCTGATGTGGGGATTGCAATTGGTACTGGAACTGATGTAGCTATTGAGTCAGCTGATATCGTTTTAATGCGTAGCGACTTAAACGATGTAGTAACAGCTATACAATTAAGCAAAGCAACATTTAGAACAATTTTACAGAATTTAGGATGGGCGTTTGGCTATAATATCATTGGAATTCCTATCGCCGCAGGTTTAATATATTTGATAGATCAATCTACTCTACTTAATCCAATGCTGGCGGCTGCTGCTATGAGCCTATCGTCCGTATCCGTTTTAGCTAATGCCCTGCGCTTGAAATTTTTTAAAAAGAAAGTATCTAAGAAAGCTAACTGAATTTTGGATACATTAATTTTCTGTGATATTGTTATCAGCAATATCAAATGTAATATTCAAAATGTTATAGTAATGTCTTTGTTCAATTCTTGTGTTTTATGTACATAGACACTTGAACCAAAAAACTAACCTTTTGCTTTTGACATATATGAGCCACTTCTAGTGTCAACACGAATTAAATCTCCGATGTTAATAAAAAGTGGCACTTGCAATACATATCCTGTTTCAAGTGTAGCTGACTTTGTCCCAGCTGTGGCAGTCGCTCCTTGAATACCAGGTTCACAATCTGTAACTTCCAATTCTACAAAATTTTCTGGTGTTATTGAAAAAGCACTGTCTTTATGTAACTCAACTTCAACGGTAGAGTTTTCTTTGATGAATCTTAAGGCGTCTTTTATCAATTCTTTGCTTAAAGGTACGAGATCATATGTCTCAACGTCCATGAAATAATATAAGTCTCCATCATTATAACTATACGCCATTTTTTTACGTTCAATATGCGCTAACTCAAATTTTTCATTAGGATTAAAGGTTCTCTCAATCACCCCGCCAGTAATAATATTTCTAATCTTAGCTCTAACAAATGCCGCACCTTTACCAGGTTTTACGTGTTGAAAATCAACAATTTCTTGTAATGTATCATCCATCTCGAATGATACTCCTTTTCTAAATTCCCCAGCTAATAGATATGCCATGAACTTCTCCTAATTTTTTTATATTATTATCAATGATTTGTCAGATTTTGTCAAATTATATACTCCATTATTTTCAAATCTAACCATATCTTCTATTCTTACACCAAATGTCCCCTCATAATACAACCCAGGTTCTATAGTAACTACAGTCCCAGGCAACATCACATCCTGTGATTTTGTTGATAGCGATGGCACCTCATGAATATCAATACCTACACCGTGTCCTAATGAATGTGTAAAATGCTTATCTACATTAAAATTTTTGAAATATCCCCTTCCAATTTCATCACACTCTCCGCCTGTCATATTAACACTTAATCGACTGAGAACAGCGTTTTGTGCTCCAATGACAGTCTCGTAAGTTTTTTTGTATTGAGGATCAATGCGACCGACTGCAAAACTGCGAGACATGTCAGAACAATATCCTTTATATTTCGCGCCAAAATCCAATAAAACTACATCGATTTTATTAAGTACATTATCACCTGGTGTTGAATGTGGCTTTGAAGTATTGCGTCCAAATGATACTATACTATCAAAAGCCAAGGATCCGCCATATGCATATATTTTTGAATTTAGCTGCGAAGCAACTTGAATTTCTGTCATCCCTGGTTTTATGTATTCAATAATCTCGGAATAAACCTTATCAGTTATTTCCTGGGCCTTGACAATACAGGCAATTTCTGATTCGCTTTTAACTGATCTGATCTCAGAAATTCGATGGGACATTGGGATTAAATCTTGTTCTTTTAAAGCATCTTGTAGGATAGTATAATCAATATGTTTGATTGTGACATCTTCAAATCCAATCTTGGTTTTATTAAGATTCTTACATAGAGAAGCCGCGTCCAATAGATAATTTTTACTGTTTGTTACTACAAATTCGAAATCTTTTACCGTATCACGTGCAGTCTCTATATTCCTCGGATCCGTGATGTAGAATTTTTTGTCAGAAGTTAAAACAATTGCTGCATCTTCATTATCTAATCCACTAAAGTAAAATAAATTTGACTTTGAATTTATTATTGCAACATCTGAATTTCTAAAAAACACTTTGTCCATAGCACTAATTATACATTAAAATTTTAGCTTTGTCGATATTTTAAGAGGAAACCACTATGTTGAGCTGTATAAAATGTTAAATAAATTGCCTTTGAACCATTATTTTCCTGCATATAATATTTAGAAATATTACAAAACTTTTAACAATTATTCTGATACTTTAAAAACAACTGTATAATAGTCAAGATTTATCGTGATTATTTTATAGGACTTCTCTTGAAACGTGTCCATTAAATTAGGGATAGTCTATGTATTTAAAAATAAATCATTATAAATTTTCTAACAAACTAAATCTTGTTTTTATAAAGCTTATTCCTCCAACCTTCTTTATCGATCAATTCTACCGTGTCATCCTTGATAATTACAAGTCCTCTGCGCACTAATTCCATCAAAGCAGCAGTAATGCGTGCATTTATAGTACTTCCCACTTTTTTCCAACCATATGCACTGGCCGTGGTCTTGAGCAATCCACTTTTACTGATTCCGTACGAACATTCTAAAACACTACATAATGTAATCATGTAATCTGTCATAGGGATTTTGTCTGGGAGATGACCCGCATATTTTGATATTATAACTTTCTCCTTGCTTTCCTTATTCGTTGTCTTTAGATATTCATCGCTTTTTATTTGATCTACAATACCAACATTGACATTTTTGGAGTTAATCCTAACATCTGTCAATATGCCTGCGTTTTTAATTCCTTTTATGAGACTATTAGATGACGTTGTTTTCTCCCTCTCTTGAGGTTTTTCAGCCTCAACTTTATGGTTTTTAATTGCCTCATTAACTGCATCCCTCAACCTTTTTTTCTCATTTCCCACATCCTTAATCCAATCTGTTGACCAAATTCGATATATAGTCCAGCCATTAGCCTCTAATATAGATTGTCTTAATCTATCTCTTTCTCGAGCACTCCTAGCCGAATGATATGTAGCACCATCACATTCTATCCCAATCGCAAAGCATCCTTTATGCTCTGGATGTTTTATTGCTAAATCTATGCGATAGCCTAAGCAACCAACCTGTGTCTTTACATCATATCCACAATTCAGCAGATATTCACAAACAGATTCCTCGAAAGGAGATTCTGTAATTATAGCATCACTAGCTTTCGCCTCGCGAATGATAACACTGGGCCCATTTATTGCAAAATCGATGTAACTACGTAACAATTTAGGTCCCTCATGTTTTATATGATCAGCATCTATATCTGTTGGCAATATTGACCCTACTAATTTGAGATTATATCTTGCCCTAGTTATAGCTACATTTAGTCGTCTTTCTCCCCCTTCAATGCTTAGTGGACCAAAATTCATTCTAAACTTGCCAGATACATCTGGAGCATACCCTATACTAAAGAAAATTGTATCTCTCTCATCACCCTGCACAGTTTCTAAGTTTTTAATAAAAAATGCTTCTTGCAAATCCTCTTTGAAGAAATGTTCAAACTGAGGATTCTCAGCACGTTTACTCTCAATAGCGTCGGTTATTATTTGCTGTTGGGATTGACTAAAAGCAATTATCCCTAGTGACCGTCTAGGCGTATTTTCAAAATGCTGAAATACCATCTCAGCAATTTTTATGGCTTCCTCTCTATTCCCATTACCATTTTTCTTGCCTCTTTCATATGTTCCGCCTTTAACATGAACATATTGAACCCCTAAATCGTCAGCCGCATCTGTAGCGGATGGGAATGTTATAAGTCTACCATTATATATTTTTGCATTTGAAAATGCAATCAAGTGCTCATGTTTGCTACGATAGTGCCATAATAATGTTTTTGATGGCAATTGCAGGGCTTCGTCTAATAATGATTCATAGGCACCTGTGTCATCATTTTCATCATCATCGGACTCTGTGTCATCATTATACATAGCATCAAAGAACGTAGTCGGTGGTAGCTGTTTGCTATCCCCAGTTATTATTACCTGTTTGGTTCTATAAATCGCCCCTATTGCATCCTCAGTTTTAATCTGTGAGGCCTCATCAAAAATCACACAATCAAAACGGAAGTCGTTTTGAAGTAGAGCGCTAACTGATAATGGGGACATCATAAAACAAGGTTTTAAATTAGGCAATAAATTGGGTATCATTTCTAATATTTTTCTAGCGGGTTTTTGCTTACGTTTTTTACTGATTTCTTTTTTAAGTAACCCTATTTCATCATAAACAGACGTCTGCGCTGTGGGGTTTGGTAATCTTTTAATTAATATAGCCCTAATAACATTTCTTGCTATGGTTAAATGCCTTTTGTCAAGGTATCGAAACTTCTCTATATTATTTTCATGTGTTAAACGATTAAATGATTTTATTTCATCATGCTTTTGGATCGCTTTATCTAGCCATGACATATAGAAACATTTTCTAAACGCATCGCAGATCATTTCTGATTCGATTTTTGATTCAATTGCTAAATTTACATATCCATCTATGTGAACATTTGTTGCTTCAGCCACATATGACCTGAAAACAATATAGTTATCTAGTAATTGATATTTGTTATGGCATTTATTTATCATTTCCAATAATACGTCAAAATTCATTTTTTTGATTAAATCCGCGTCTTTAAATATGGCTGAAAAGCATTGAATTTGAGGATCATATAAACTCAACCAGTCTGCAATTACATTCTGAAGCCGTTCTATTTCATTAAGCAATCCAGGCTTCATGTCAATCAACTCTTGTATTATGGGAGTTGGTATTTTATGGTTGTTTGCGAATGTATATATAATCTGAGCCTTTTTGATTTTAGATTTTATTTGATCATTATTTATTAATTCTTCATTATCTGTTTTGCCAGTCATTCTATTCAATTGGTTAATTAACTCGGTTTTTGCAATTCTCGTTTCTGAAATTTCACTCGCCTTTATAATTGCATCTTTATATCTCAATTTCTTTTTGTTGTTTAATAGGTGACTAGTAAATTCGGCTAATATAATTTTATACTCGCTCTTGAATATGCGGAATATTGATCTAAATTTGTTTCTTAATTTATCCAAGAAACTATCAGTGTCATATTTATATACAGTTGGTTTGAAATATTTATTAACAGAATTCGCTTTTTCACTCCAATTATGGTATAAAGTGTTTATTGATTCTATATCTTTTGAAATCCAAGATATAGAGACTTCCTCTGGATCAATTACCATTTTCAGAAAATCATCAATATCCTTAATATCATCTTTTTTGATTTTATAATCGCACTCTAATATTTTATTAAGAGAATTCTGAAATACTAGAATGCTTTCAATCAACTCTATCAGTTTTCTTGTGCATTCTGTAAAACTACTTCGAAATGTCAAGGTTAACTCTTGTAAAATACAACCTTTCCAGGGATTATTATCTTGCCAACCATATTCTTTTACAAAATTACTGATTTTGCTAATAATAGCCATTTGCTTGGTAAATTCTTCATATGAAACTCGATCTGCATTATTATATAAAAAATTTACATGAGGTATCTTCTCTAGTTTTGAATAACGACTAATAACTTGATAAATTGATAAATTTAATGGTTCAATAGGCTCATGCAATTTTCCTTGATACTTATTTAATTTATCTCTTAACTTCCTCAATGTAGCCAAGTCTTCATTAGCTTTTTCAATAATTTCTGCGTTTTTTTCAGCTAATAAAAGTGATGTGTTTAATTGATTGAGAATTTCTGTACGATTTGCATTATGACTATGTAAAGTCAAGCAAAACTCGCCTAGACCAGAATCCCTCAATCTTTTATGAACAACATCTAACGCTGCCATTTTCTCTGACACAAATAAGACTTTTTTGTTTGCTACCAATAACTCCCCAATTATGTTTGTTATTGTCTGACTTTTACCAGTCCCTGGTGGACCTTGTAAAATAAAACTCGTTCCTTTATTTGCTAGGGCTATTGCATCTTGTTGACTTGAATCAGCATCAAGTATATTATATATCAATTTAGGATCGACATTATCATAATCATATTCACTATCATCTGAATAACTATTTTGCAATTCAACCTTTTCACCAGCAATGACTTTTATTATATCATTATTTATAATCATTTCTCTATTATTAACAAGGTCTTGATACATGTTGATTTTAGAGAATGAGAATGTTGCTAATTCAACAGAATATTCAACGTCCCCGCCTATCCCATGGCTAGCTTCTTTGATTTGCTTTAGATACTGAATAAAATCAAATTCATCCGCATCAGAATATTCAGGTAATGTGATGCTAAAAGACCTAAGTAATTTTAATGCTAATGTCTTGTTTCCTATGCGCTCTTCGTCAATTCTTGAAATTTTTAGTGGTGAAAAAATGTCTGCTTGAGTTATAGTAACGGGCACTAAACAAAGTGGCGACCTCATAAAGCAGTTAGATGATTCATTATTATTCCAATTCAAAAATCCAAAAGCCAAAAATAGTGTGTTAAAGCCTTTTTCATCCAGGAACGATTTGGACTTAGATTTGAGGGTTTTAATTGTTATTATAGTATCGCGTCTAGATTGATTAGTTATAACACCATCATTTAGAGCCTCATTATATATAGTATCATCGTCTTTATCAGTTTCTGCATTTAACTTTTTTCTAGATGGAACTCTGATATTTAGACATCTTCTTAAGTCCCCAAATATTTCCCAAAGTTCATTAAAAGACGGCTTCTTAAATTCTATAGACGTGCGAGAAGCACGTGTATCGCTGCCTTTTTTGGGACAGTTAATAAGCTTATTTCTCGCGCTTAAGTCCAGTAACTGATTTTGCCAATTTTTAATTTTCTCATTTAACGCCATTGGGCTCTTATCCTGTTAGTATGTTTAATAATATAATATCAGAATGCGCAGTAAATTGCAACTTGATTTATGGGATTTATTAAGTCATCTGACTAAGACACAGTTTATTTAGTTTCTATATTACATGAAATCCAAGAATCAAAAAATACATCTCCCTCGCTTATAAATGTTCATTATGCTAATTATAAAAATTGACATGAATCGGATCTGCTTATTTCTTAAAAAATCAAACGATCAATAAAATGGCAAATAGCGATACGTCAAATGCAAAGGAGTGGATCACAATAAGGACCGTCGAATCAAAAGCCACAAAGACCGCGTTCGGGTGTTTTTTTAAAGTTTAGCTTAAAAAGAACTCAGATAGTGACAAAATTGGACGCAGTATAGAGCTCTAAGAATTAAGTTCTTAAGTTAAACAAGAGATTCCTTAAATCATGCGCATTATGGATAAAAAGGGTTATGTGCAAAAAAAGGAACGCTTATGCTTGCGTTCCGTATATGGTGGAGCGGACACGATTAATTTTGAACCGCTTCAACAATAACATATTATATAAATACTTCTTTGACAAAGAAACAGCAGGGTTTGAAGTGAAAATTTTATAAAACCTCTTTTCCACTTATATTAAAGAAGCGTTCAAAGAAAAGGATAAGTTTGTTTATCATTTCATTTTGAACCTTTGCATAATTACCCCACATTGAAATATGTGGCAGTATATTTCGTATCTCATCGCCATAAGTTTTAATCATTCCATTTTTGAATGCTTTTCTAATGAACGCATAGGTTTCTTTTTCTTTAAGGTTTTCGGTTTTAATAAGTTCATCAATTTATTCTTTTCGCCTACTGTTCATAAATGTTTCAAAATCGCTGTAAACAGTTTCCCCACCATTTTTGGTGTTAAGCGTATGGACAAAGGCAAGTATTAAATCTTTCTTTCTTCTTAACTCAATACTGCTGTCAATGGCTTTTTTAATATTGATTAAAATTTCTTTATCTTTGCATTTACTATCTGCAAATTTCCTAATAAGTTCAACAATATAATCAATGTTCACTTCTACTTGTTTGACAAGTTCAATTTCAAACCAGGGCGAACCGAACACCATTTGAGCAAAGGTCGGCAATTAACTTTTCTAATTTTGTCATTTGCCACCACCTTTTTTATTCTTCTTACCACTTGCTAAAAGTTCATCAATAAATTTATCATAATCGCTTTGAAACAATTTGTCTTGGGTAATGCGATATTTTTCAAATTCGGTTCCGGCGTGTTCTTTTGCAATTTCGGCGGATATACTTCCCGTATTTTTCAAAACGCCACGGTCGGTTGCTTCTATGAATTTATTCAAACGCCGTGTCCAATCTTCCATTGTCATAGGTATTTTACGGGTTGCCATATCTTCGGCAATGTCCAAATAAGCGTTGACAATACGGGATAATGATTGCAATTCGTCCTGCGTCAAATAATTATTTGCAATGATGACATCTCCTTTTGCAATTTTACCTTTGGGGGCGTCTTTCCAAGTTATCAAACCCATATGCTCTTTATCGCTATCCGCACGGGAATATATAACTTCGGTAGCGGTTTGTCCGTGAATTGCAAAGTGAAGTTTGTTTTGCACATTCGCAAAAAATCGCTTTGTTATAGTTGAATTAAAATCATAATCAAGTGCCGTTGCGTAAATATCGGTTATTTTTTGATAAAACTTGCGTTCACTTAAACGAATTTCACGGATACGCTCTAATTGCTCTTCAAAGTATTTATCCGTCAACACTCCGCCGTTCTTAAAGCGTTCGTCATTCATTACAAAACCCTTGATAATGTAATCTTTTACAATTTGGTTTGCCCATTTTCTAAATTGAACCGCACGCTCGTTATCTATCTTAAAACCAACAGCTATAATCATTTGCAAATTATAATGCGAAACTTCCCGCTCAACACTGCGTCCGCCTTCATTTTGAACTATTAAGAATTTCTTAATGGTTGCGTCTTTTTCAAGTTCATTATCGTTATATATCTTTGTGATATGTTGGTTGATTGCGGAAACACTCACCCCATAAAGAGTAGAAAGCATTTTTTGTGTAAGCCAAATATTTTCATCTTCATATCGCAATTCAACAGATTGTGCGTCATTGCCAATGGCCGCAATATATGTTAAATACTCCGGCAGTGGAACTTTATATTGTGATTTCCTGTTTCTCATTTTTCTTCATTTTCAATCTCCCTAATAATTTTATCGAATTGTTCACGCAAAGCAGATTGCCGTTTAACAATCAGCTTTATCTCAGTGTTAAGTTCGGTTATATTTACTCTATTATCATTATCTTTTCTTTTCACATATGCGTTTACAGATAAATCAAAATTTCCAATATCACAAAACGAAATGACTTTTGATTTATATTCAACATTTTTTCTATCTTTAACTAACTTCAAAATATTTTCTATGTTTGTAACAGATAGCATTTTCACTTTTTATCATTTTTGCCACGATTGCTGTTTGGAATGCATTCTTCACTTGCGTCAATAAATAGGATTGTATTATCTCTTTTGTTCTTTTTAAGTATAAAAATACAAGTAGCGGTTGTTGTTCCAAAATATAACCCAGCGGGCATTTGAATTACCGTATCAATAAAATTATTTTCAATTAAATATTTTCGTGTTTTAAGTCCCGCACCTTTGCGATATGAACGACAAGGAATATCAAAAACGCCTTATTGATAATCTTGTCTATAAAGTTTTCGTTTATGATGACGGAAGATTTATCATTTTACTTAATTTCAAAGTCAACGACATATCCAACATATCCCTTGATAATATAAATTCCACAATAGACGGGGATACAAAAGCAAAGAACCCCACAAAATGTGGAGTTCAAGGTTCATCGTGTTTGGTGGACAATAAGGGACTCGAACCCCTGACTTTCTCCACGTCAAGAAGACACTCTACCAGCTGAGTTAATTGTCCATTTATCTATATAGTGTAGCATATTAAAACTATTTTGTCTAATAAATTATTAATACTTTAAATCATGCTACAGAAGTTTTGCAGTTTAATTTACTTTAATAAATTACTATACGATTTTTAGAGTTGCTAGGAACCTATCAAAGCCAGTATACCCCTCTTGTGTATTTTTGAAGACCGCAGTACAATCTAATATTTTTGCACAAGTGCTATTAATATAGTTAACTACAACATTGGATGCATCAAAAGGATCCATAGCCGTTCCATAATCGTTAGTTAACTGTGCAATCATGGTCATATGCTTTGAAATTTGTGGATCTATTGTGATTTCCTTAAAATCTAATGGTTTTTGACCAGTCAAAATATCTTCAATGATTTTAATCTCAGTGAACAGTCTTCCTGGTAAAATGAATAATCCCATTGCCTCAATAAGTCCAATCCCCTCGCTTTTAATGTTATGCATATCTTCAGTTGGATGAAATATCCCATGAGGGTGTTTATTATCTGTCCTATTGTTTCTCAATATGAGGTATATTGTATACAAACCTCTATCAAACAACGCTATAGGAGTTATTGTGTTATGCCGATCTTTATCACTGCGGGCAATAATATTTAGGGTGTGATCGGAGTATTCACTCCACGAACCATGAATTATAGATGCTGCGTTTTCAACTGCACGTCTATCTGTACTTTGCAGTACGATTACTGAATTATACCAATCTAAAACACCGATAGTAAGATTCTCATAAAAAGCTTGTCTGTATGTTTTGCGGACAGGCCGCTCAAACATAGGCAATACCTTTTTCCCACATTGGAAGTGGTCGTGAGAGAGAATAGACCCACCTACTATTGGCAAATCTGCATTGCTACCTATAAAATAGTGCGGGAACATCTCAACAAAATCAAGTTGTCTTTTAAATGTTAAGGAGCGTATTTTCATTGGCTTATGTTCAGCAGAAAATACTATCCCATGGTGATCAAAATACACATATGGGGAAAATTGAAAATACCAATCCTCATCTGCTAATTGAATCGGAATAACCCTTAATGTCTGCCGTGCTGCTTGATTTGAATTACCACCATATCCCAAATTCTCAAGACAGATTGGACAAAGTGGATAATTCGCTTTTGGTTTCATTAAATCCAAATATACTTGTTTGTTACTCTTCTCAGGTTTACTTAAATTAATAGTAACCCCTATGTTTCCTCTCTCAGATTCAACATTCCATTTGATGTTTTTCTCAATATCCACCATCCGTATATAGTTTGATCTGACGGATATCGCATTAAGATAATTGGTGGCAGCCTCAATACCATGGCTCGCTGCTTTTGAATCAAATTTTGCAACTACTTCTGATGGAGTTGGCATTACCATGCCTAAAATCTTGGTTTCAAATCTTACAGCATCACATGCAGCGCACATTTTTTGGCTTATCGCATAATTTACAATTGGGTCTATTATATCGTGTTGTAATGATAAATCGTCAAAAAAAACTTTTGATCCCCGCTCGGTTTCATTAAACAAATCTAATAGTAGGTTTTCGCAATAAAGCGCATCCAATTTAGATAATTTGAATGCAGTTTGCGCATAATCGCATAATGAGGCAATTGCATCAGCTATTTTGAAAATTTTTTTTGCCATTCTGAGGCTAATCTCCTAGACTTTACTTATTAATGTTTTAATTTAACGCACGAATCAAACTCTAATTATTTTGTTGATAAAATTAAATATATATCTCAGGTTGTCTAGTGTCAACTGCTTTACGTGACTTAGCAAGAGTGTGTGCATATGGGATAACTTGCTAACTATCAACTCTAAACGCATTCTATATTAAATACAGTTATAACTCGATCCTGTGCTCTGGGTCTATTTTATTATATAATCATATCTCATTTTTGTCAATATTTTACCATATATTGAGTCTGAATTTAATACAAAATAACCAAAGCTTAAATGGAGCCCAGAATCCTTTAATCGTGCATTAACTACCTTTGGCACTTTGTTTTGCAGTTTACTAACTATTTGCATAATATAACTTAATATGCTATAATTTATGAACTGGCTATCTTTCACTAGTCATGAAAATTACTGCTAAGTTTTAGTTATTACCTTAATCTAAAGCTCAGATTTAGCATTAATACATTTATACTTTAATCACATTTTTATACCATTCAATATTTAATGCCTTTTAAAGGGTATCCAGTTAATAAATAATACACTAAGGCGGCTAAATGACTACTATAAACAACAAAATTTTATTAGGTGCTAACAGCAACTTTAAAAAAATTGCAAAGGATTTATATACTGAAAACCTAACGGAAGTTATTGAACGTTTTACCACACTTGTGACTCGTCATTCATCTTGGTGTCTAGGTGAATCTTTCTTTTTTAGTTCGCCTGGTAGAATAGAAATAATTGGGAATCATACGGATCACAATAACGGTGAAGTATTAGCAGCTACTATTTCATTAGATACTCTTGCTATTGTAACACCAAATGATGAAATGCAAATTATAATTAAAAGTGAAGGATTTGATGACGTTATAGTTGACATAAATGATCTAGAATGCAAAGAAGAGGAAAAAGGCTCTTCTCAGGCTTTGGTGCGCGGTGTATTAAAAGGATTCATTAATAAGGGTTATAGTATTGGCGGATTTTTCTCAACTACTACTTCAACAGTTATGAAGGGCTCAGGTGTCAGCTCATCTGCTGCCTTTGAAGTTTTAGTAAGCGAGATTCTAAATCAATTGTATAATAATGGTAGCATTTCCCCAAAAGATAAAGCAATTATTTCAAGATTTGCAGAAAACAATTATTTTGGTAAGCCATCAGGGCTTATGGATCAATTAACCATAGCACTAGGTGGGGTCAGCCGGCTGGATTTTAAAGACCAAGAAAATCCTATTATAACTACACTAACCTGGAATTTTAACAAATTATCCATCTTTATTATTAACTGTGGTGGAGACCATAGCGATTTAACTAAGCATTATGCATCAATAAAAACAGAAATGGTCTCTATAGCAAATTATTTTGGTCAGAACAATTTAAGGGGTGTAGATAGATCTGAATTTATGATGAATATTAAAAACCTCAAACAGGCCTTTAATGGGAGATCTATATTAAGAGCAATGCATTTTTATGATGAGAATTTGAGGGTTGCAAATGCCACTGAATTCCTTAAAAATGGGGATGATAAGAAGTTTCTTGATGCTGTACGTGATTCTGGAATTTCATCTTATACTAAACTTCAAAATATCTATGTGGAAGGAGACCCATCTGAACCAATACCTCTGGCATTAGCAATCATTAATAGCGTGGTGGATTGCAATAATAATAAATTTTCGCACGCATGCAGAATCCATGGCGGTGGATTTGCCGGAACTGTCTTGGCTATTGTCCCAAATTTACATGAGGCAGATTTTATAAACACAATGACCGATTTGTACGGCAAGGAAAATGTGTTTAAAGTTAAGATACGTAAATCTGGGGCAATAAAACTGGATTTGTAGGAGATAAATTGATGTTGAGTTTTTTATCTGATATTCATTGGACAGGAAAAGTCGAACGAGTTGCATTTACTTTGTTTGGCCATGAGGTTGCATGGTATGGAATTATAGTAACTTTTGCTATGTTTGTAGGCTTATTTCTTGCAATTTTGAGGAGTAGGAAAGCTAATTTTAAAGCTGATGATTGGTTGGAAATATTTCTTTTTGCAATCCCTATAGCCGTTTTGTTTGGCAGATTAGGTTACGTAATGGTCCGCCCCGATGAATATTTCAATATATCACCTTTTACATTGAGTGATTTTGTCAGAATATTCGCTGTATGGGAGGGCGGGATCACTATTTTAACAGGAATTATTGGTGGAGTTATAGGTGGTGCTATATGGTGTTTGATCCGAAAAGCGAACTTGTTAACCGTTGCCGATTATGCTATGCCCACAATTTTAGCAGGCCAGGCTCTTGGCCGTTGGGCAAATTTTTTCAATCAAGAAATTTATGGTGCTGCAGTAACAAACGAGGCATTTCAATTCTTCCCATTCTCAGTATATATAACAAAAAATAATGGATTTTATCAGGCATGTTTCTTCTATGAAATGATCCTTAATCTTATAATGTTAGTTGTTATATTATTAGTACTACGACATATTAGATTAAAAGGATCTGGACTATTAGCATATATATCTGCGTATAGTTTAGTAAGATTTATAATGGAATTTTTCAGAGACGACGGTGCTGTAATTGAAACTACTAATTTTGTTCAATTTATAATGGGCGTTGTTACCGTGCTATCTGTTGCTACTTTAATCTTTTTGTGCATTAGACAAACTAAGAAGGGTGTTCAAGTATGGTATCCAAAAGGTGTTCCAGATGCACTTAAATTTAAATTCGAAAGGAAAACCCCAGTAAAGCGTTCAAAAAAAGAAGATCCCACACCCCCAGAACAACAAATTCCAACTGAATACTCATTTAAAACTACTAAGCCACAAAACCCCAGCAATAATACTCAAGCAAAGCCAATTGTTGCAGAAACCATGTTAAAAAGACCTCGAAACAAAAGCAAAAAAAAGAGGCGTTAAGGTGATTGATGTTGAGGATCATATGCGGAATTTAACATTATTAACAGATCTTTATCAATTATCTATGATGAATGGATATGTTGAGACAGGAAAGGCAGACACAAAAGCTAATTTTGATTTATTTTTTAGAAATGCTCCTGGATTTGAGTTTGCAATAATAGCAGGGCTAGAGCAGGCAATTGAATATATTAACAATATTCAATTTAAAGCCGATGAAATTAAATATTTAAAGTCATTAGGCCTGTTTGGTTCGGAATTTTTTGATCGTCTAAAAAACTTGAAATTTAGTGGTGACATAACAGGAATGCAAGAGGGAGAATTGATCTTTCCAACTGAGCCAATTCTTTCAGTGACCGCTCCTCTTTTTGAATGTCAATTATTAGAAACAGCCCTATTAAATATCATAAATCATCAAACTTTAATTGCAACCAAGGCATTGAAAATAACACAGGAAACAACAGGAGCTGTTGCGGAATTTGGATTACGTAGAGCCCAAGCACCAGATGCAGGTATATACGGGGCAAGAGCTGCAATGATAGGTGGGTGTAAATCTACTTCAAATGTCCTAGCCGGGAAAATGTTTGGTATTAAGGTCGCTGGCACAATGGCGCATAGTTGGATTATGAGCTTTGATAGCGAAATCGAAGCATTTGAGGCCTATGCGAAAATCTATCCGAACAATTGCCTATTATTAGTCGATACTTATGACACATTACTGTCTGGAGTTCCTAATGCAATTAAAGTTTTTTCGTCGCTTAAATCAAAAGGTTACTCCCCCGTTGGTATACGATTAGACAGCGGTGACCTAGCCTATTTATCTAAAAAGGCCCGCAAGATGCTAGACTCAGCTGGGTTTACAGACGCAAAAATATTTGCAAGTGGCGATATTGACGAGAACATAATAGTCTCACTAAAACTCCAAGGCGCTAAAATTGATATGTGGGGGATTGGCACCAAATTAATCACATCTACACCGACCCCAGCTCTAGGTGGGGTGTTTAAAATGTCTGGTATTTTTAATAAAAATGGTGACTTCGAGCCCAAACTCAAAATTTCTGATACTCATGATAAAATCACTAATCCTGGGATTAAAACTGTATATAGAGTATATAAAGATGATGGAATGGCATCTGCAGATATAATAGCATTAAAAGGTGAAGAATTTGACACTACTAAACCATTGACTATATCTCATCCAGTTGATAGGTGGAAAACAAAAACGTTTGTTAGCTATTCATTAAGAGAGCTCCCAATCCAGGTCTATAAAAATGGCTGCCTGGTTTATTCTTTGCCCAAATTGCCTGAAATAATAGAATATTCCGTCAAGAGCAGAAGCGAATTTTGGGAAGAATACAAACGGCTGATTAACCCACATGAATATAAGGTTGATTTGTCTGATCAATTATATGAACTAAAACAAAAGCTACTAAATGAAAATAAAAAATACAATTCGTGACAATTAGAAATTCATTTTGAATTGTTTTTTATAAAGGGAATTATGTCATCTAATAGAAAAAAATTGCTAATTAATATTATAGTTATTCTATTATCAATTATTTTTGTGTTAAGCGTTGCAATGCTTGGAATCTATATAAATGAGACATCGGTCTTATTGGGAAGTAGCAAGCTCAATGAGGGACCCCTTAAATCTTACATTTGGTCATCTTCTGATGATTTTAGTGCTATTAATCATCCAGTAATAACTACAAATGATGGGTCTATAAAAATACTTCAATTAACAGATATTCATTACAAAAACATGGGCACTTTTGGTTCGCAATTTGGTATTAATCACATCACTGATGGATATATGATGTTGCAAACTAAAGCGCTTGTTAAAACGCATAAACCAGATTTAATTATTATCACTGGCGACCTACTAACATACAGTGCAGCAGATGTAGCATACAAGGAGCTGGCACATTTTTTTGATAGTCTAAACGTTCCGTGGACAGTTGCATTTGGTAATCATGACGGTGAATATAATTCTGACAAAGCCTCATTATCTAACATTTTAGAAAATTCAAAAAATTCTATCTTTCAAACTGGGCCTACAAATTTGGAAGGTTTAGGACATCACGTTATATTAGTTAAAAATTCAGCTGGAATTCTAAGGCAGGCCTTAATACTTATGGATAGCGGCGATGAAGTCTTACTTAAGTATCCTAATAGATCTCATGCCACTTTAGAACCTGGGTTCTATTCAAAACAATTAGAGTGGTTTGAATATACACTATCAGAATTGACAAAGCTCAATGATTCAGTACCAATTCCTGTTTCTCTTTTTTATCATATTAATATTGGAGGTAATCCAGAATCACCGAATGCTTTAAAGACATTATCACATGCATATCCAGGAACTGGTTATGTGTTTTTTGGACATACTCATTTGGAAGGGCATATAATTGAAGAGGATGGAGTTGTATATGTTAATGGTGTTAAAGGTGGCATAAATTATATGGATAATGGAAATCGGACAGGTGGAACAGTAGCAACACTTAATAGCGATGGGTCTGCTACAATTAAATTTGTATATACAAGGCTTTTTACTATGGATGATTCCGAACAATACACATTCATAAATCAGCGTTTATTGGATAGTATCTATGAATAAAACTGATTCTAGAAGTAAAACTGCAATTCGCCTTGGGATTATAGCCATCTCATCTAACGTCGTATTATGCGTTTTAAAATTTATTATTGGTATTTTAGGGCATAGCATCACATTGATAGCAGATGCTATAAATAATCTAACTGACACTGGAGCATCAGTAGTCACTTTGTTTGGATTTAAACTTGCGAAGAGACCAGCAGACCAGCAACACCCGTATGGGCACGCTCGCTACGAATACGTTTCAGGGTTTTTAACTGCTATATTGATAATTATAGTAGGGGCTGTCTTAGGTAAAACATCCTTTGATAGAATTATACAGCCAGTAGAGTTATCTGTTTCGCCCCTCACTTACATAGTACTGTCATTTTCATTATTAGTAAAATGCGGGCTAGCTATCTATTACGCTATTGAAGCTAGAAAATTAAAATCTACTACGCTCAAGATTGCTATGTTTGATTCTATTAATGATACTCTAACTACACTCGCAGGAGCAATTGCGGTCTTGCTTTTTGTTACGTTAAGAATCAATTTGGATGGTGTTTTTGGACTAGTAGTTGCATTATGGATGATAATCTCTGGCATCAGACTTTTCTTTATAGGACTTAGCCCTTTAATAGGGCATGGGGACAGTGAGTGTATAAAAAAAATAAGTGACAAGATTTTATCATATGCTAACGTTTTAGGTGTCCATGACATCCTTATACACAATTATGGTCCCTCTGAAAAATACGCTTCGGCTCATATTGAAATCTCAAACGATACCACCCTAATCACGGCGCATCGCTTAGCCGACCGCATTGAACGTGACTTAAGACGTGATTTTGATATTTATATCTCTATTCATATTGATCCATATGAACAATCCAATCCACGTATTAGCAATATAAATGCAATTATAACTGAGGCACTCACCGTATTAGATGATAAATTAACTATTCATGACTTTCACATTGAAGATTGTGAAAATTCAGTTCATGTCTATTTTGATGTAATACTGCCTTATGACTCAAAACTAACAAAGGTCAATATAATTGATGCCGCCAAATATGCACTGCGAAATGACGATACTAACTATTCATTTATAATTGACATAGACAGATCCTAGTTAATCAAGATGAATTAAATTCAAAACACCAATCAATTTTCTAGAGCCACCAATAATAGCTAATTAAGCACTTAAAAAATTATTTCTTGAATTATTATCGTGAAACCTTAAGTGGGCTTTGTTGCAGATATAGAGGTTTAGACAAAACTAAAACAACAAGCAATATTATTCGCTTATATTCGCGTCAATATACGAATATTTCTCACCAGCAAACGTATTGAGTATCGCTTCAAAAATAATTCGTGCTCCATCACATGGAACAGCCATTCCAATTTGACGACGAGCACTCTCTTTCGACCCCATAAATATATAATGGTCAGGAAATGTTTGAAGACGCGCCCTTTCGCGATTTGTTAATGCACGTGGTTCAGCCCAATGATAAATATGCGTGCCTCCACCTCCGCTACCAGTAACAGTATACGATGGCTTGTTTGGATCGAGCCGTTTGTAAATTTGGCTAATCTTTGCACCCTTCACATTAAGCTTCAATTCGTCTGGAATCATCGCATTAAACGCATTCTCACCAGGTTTAATATACTCAAGCCTTTTGATCACTGTATCTGGGTGTTTTATCAATTCATTGTTTGGCGCATCCTTAGCTATTTGTGGATGTTCGATGGCCTGGCTGCAACTATTATCTTTATTTTTATACGGTGCAGGTGATGGTACGCAAAATCTAACTTTTATATCATTGCGAATTCCTACTATTATTATTCTATGTCGAGCCTGTGGAACGCCATATTCGTCAAACTTATAAAGGAACCGTATATCCAGATGTGCACATTTCTTTTATTATTTTATTAAACGTTTTACCACCATCAGCATTTTTCAATCCTCCCACATTTTCGGCTAAAAACCATTGTGGCTGGCACAATTTCAAAACCTTTATACCATATGTATACAATGGACCAAATTGTCCGTCAATTCCTTTCTGCTCTCCTACAACACTGTAATCGTTGCATGGAAATCCAAATGCCAATGCGTCTATCGGCTTTAATTTCTGCAAGTCTAGTTTGCGTATATCCTCATGAATAACACTTTCTGGCGTGTCTTTGCAAATATTATAAATATACGTATCACAGGTGTCTTTATCATAATCTGTAGCCCATTCATGAACAATCTCAAAATCAGTATTCTTGCACCGCGCTGTGACCGCACCATATGCGAGACCACCAGGCCCGCAGAATAATTCTCCCATTCTAAATCTCGTCATAGTTATTTCTCCTTAATATTTCACGATGTCAATAACATGAACCCCACAACCAGTAACGCTTCAATTACTCTCTAAATACTCTTGAGACCAATTTCTAAACCCTAAATTCTTTCGAGGAGTAAAAAGACCACCATTATACCTAGCTTTGGCTCGATTCGATTGTTCTCTTTTTAACTATTCATTTCGTTCAAATTGATCATTTCTTGTCCCATAGTAACCAGCAACTGGTATTATGGATGCGCCGTTTTCTTGATTCGGAATGCTCACTCTTATTAGTGGGATTTCTTAACTTTTAATATCTA
>JAIRMA010000012.1 GCA_031259085.1 Christensenellaceae bacterium | reverse complement strand
GAGAATATAGACATTTACACATATGCAGGGTATGCAGTAGCTAGTAGCAGTATATCGCTGACATTTACTTCAGCTAATGGTCAAGTATATCAAGACGTGCTACCAACAAAGCCTGGTGTTTACGAAATAGCAATTACTTATGCAGGCGACGAGACTACAGAGGCTGTGACGGTGGTTTACCAGTATGTTGTAGAAGGCGCAGATAATTCGGTTTGGATTTGGATTGGGATAGCATCTGTAATCGTAGTAATTGGCGTTGGGTTCATATTAGCTGGGATCAAAAGAAGAAGTATCAAGCGATAATTAAATAACCATATTAGTTAATATACATAATAGAGTATAAAAGGCCACTAGAATTGGCCTTTGTTTTTTAAAAAAACACGATCGATTTAAGCGCAAAAGATTATTATTTTGCCGAGTGGATGGTTAAGTCTGCTAGTTTTCCAGCTTTTTTTGCAGATAATATTAGGTTAGTAGTAATAACGGTACCTTCTTTTACAATGAATGTGCGTGTTAAATCTATTATTTCTTTTCCTACTCTCCTACCTATTAGAAAACTGTAATCTGTATTCAAATCTTGAGTGACCTGGTCTCTATATTCTGGTTTTGCGCTGAGCAATACTTCCGTGGTAGCGCGTTCAATCAGTTGTTTTTTTGGAGGCAAATAATCGATTATAGGAATAAGCTTGTCATGAGTTGAAGGATTTAGGCTTTTTTGTTCTACAAGGCTCCTTGAATTTGTGTTCACTATAATGAGATCATTTGAGGACGATACAATTTTGTTGAATTTAATTTTTTTAGTTTTACAAATCAAATAACCAGATTTCCCAGTTAATTCGAGGTCCTCTAATTCCTCAAAATTACTTCCATCCACATCTATTACCGGATTCTTTGGTTTCAAAAAGAAGCAGTCCTCAATTGCATTTGTTCGCATTAATACATATGAAGATTTGATCATAATTACATCTTTAGATGAATAAATATTAGCATATGGCAATATGTTAACCTCAGCATGTGAGAGTACTATATAACCACACATGAATGTTTTTTTAAAGATATATACGCCTTCAGGTTTTCCAAAGAACTTTGCATCATTAATTGAGCAGACGTTTAAATTTTCAAGCGTTGAATAAAGCATAACGAGACCTCAATTAAAGTATATTAAGAACGTTTGGAATTATGATAACAATATTAAACAAACAGGCACAAGACAAATATCTAATAAATTTAAAAATTCATATTGATATAATTGCATTTAAACAGAAGTTAGTATATAATGAATGTGTTTGTTGAACATAATGATGGTGTTTATTTATTCACTTTTTGAGAGAGCTAATCTCCCCATTATTCAACTATTATGATCAAATTATATTGTGAGGTAATGCCTTTATGGCAAAAAGTCTTAAGCTCATAAACCAAAATCTTACTGAAGTAATAAGCAATTCACAGGATGCTAGAAGTTTTTTAGCAAAGATAACAGACAAAAATTCGTTTGTTGAATATGACACATTTCTTAGTGGATCAAATTTAGTTTATGCTAAAGTGCCAGTAGGTGAGGGGATCGTGACTGGATGGGCTACAATCAGCGACTATCCAGTTTATATAGCCGTTCAGAACGCTGAAATATTAGGCGGTAGTTTTGGGGTTGCTCATGCACAAAAACTAATCAGGTGTATTGACAGAGCCATAAAAGCAAAAGTTCCATTCGTCTCAGTTATTGATAGTTCAGGACTTCGAATTGGTGAGGGAATACAAGCGCTTGATGGTTATGCTAAAGTAATAGCAAAGATTAATGAATTGAGAAACGTCTCATATCATATTTCCATAGTGAATGGCCCTGCCACTGGCTTAATGGCTGTTTATGCAGCAACATCGGATTTTCTATTCATATCTGCAGATTCTAAAAAGAATTCTAGGGGCGCTAGCATTAGTATGGGTTCTCCAATGTCACTATCTGCTTTAGCAGGACTAAACAAGCCTGCAGAGGAAGTGTTAGGAGCATCACAATATGTTTCAAACGGGATTGCGGAAGGTTCGTTTAAAACGCCTACCGAATTAAAAAAGTCACTTGATTTGATACTAGAGTCCCTAGAGAGAAAAACTTCCAAAAGCAAGGATGACCCAAATCGAATTACAGATAATCTCAATGAAAATTCATCTCCTAAGGTTATCATTGATGCTTTAGTCGATGATGGCAAGTATCTAGAAGTATACAAAAACGATGCACCTAGTATAAAGACTATTCTTGCGTCGATTAATACTATACCAGTGGGCATTGCAATCACTGCAGCAGATAATACACGCAGATTGACTGTAGATAGTATTAAAAAACTAACGCGGTTTATCAAATTATTAAATAAATCAAAAAGCCCTTTAATAAACATTGTAGATTGCGAAGGTATTTTAACGGATTTAGAATCTGAAAAAAATGGAATAATTAGAGAGACGGTAGAATTGTTTGAGGTATTAGCAACATGCAAACAACCTAAGGTGTCTGTTATAACTGGTGATGCAATAGGAATGGCGTATGTAGCTTTAGCTAGTAAAGATTCTGGGTATGATTATGTTGTTGCCTTTTCGACAGCTAGAATAGCTGCATTAACTGCAGATGTTGCAGTTAACTTGCTTTATGCTGACGAATTAAATGGAACTTCAGATCCTATTAAGGCACGCAAAACACTTGAGGATAGATATAATTTAGACGAGATAAATCCTTTTGTGTCGGCTAAAAGTGGTTCTATTGACACAATAATAGAACCAGCTCTCTTGCGCCCATATATTGCAAGTTATATCACTTCAGCGGTCATGGATTAAGGAGGTTATATAATTTGGAAGTCGTAATTATCGTATTATTTTGTATAACGATCCTATTAAACATAATAATACTCGGTCAGATATTTTCAAAAAAAAGAACAAACGATACTGTATCAATCCCATCTGAGTTAACTGTAGCAAGTAATATTGAAGCAGTGCCAGTATTCAGTGGTGTTAGTCAGGACATTATAGCAGCGATAACTGTCGCAATATCAGTATATTTAGAATCTGAATCAAAAGAAGCGGGTACACCGCGGGCTGGTTTTATTGTAAAATCAGTGTATAAAACCAAAAAATAACACATACAGAGGTTATATAATGCGTAAATTTAATGTAAACGTCAATGGCGTTAGTTATAGAGTTGAAATAGAAGAAACAGCAGCATTTGCAGATACGCCAATCATGAGCGCACCTGTACAGATACCAACTCCTGCTGTTAATGTGCCACAGGTTAATGCCGTACCACAAAAGGCAGCAGAACCAGCGCCCCCAAAAGCTACTGCACCGACAAATGGCACTAAACTCGAAAGCCCGATGCCAGGTACCGTTGTAAAGATCATTGCACAGAATGGATCAACAGTGAAAAGGGGTGATGTCATTTTGATGTTAGAATCTATGAAGATGGAAAATGAAATAGTCGCAAATGTAGACGGTGTTGTGACCATAGTTGCAGCCACTGGCACAAATGTTAATGCTGGTGATGTCTTAGCAGTAATTGCTTAGTTATTCAAGTAATTTACTACACAATTACCAGTTAAAACTACAGGAGGTTATTTAAATGGCAAAGAAAGTACTGATCACAGAGACTATTTTACGGGATGCGCATCAATCACAAGCCGCTACACGGATGAAGCTGCCCGAGATGTTGCCAATTGCTGAAAAACTAGACAAGGTGGGATATTTCTCTTTAGAGTGCTGGGGTGGAGCCACGTTTGATAGTTGTATCAGGTTTTTGAATGAAGATCCTTGGGAACGCCTTAGAGCCTTAAAGGAGGCCATGCCACACACTAAACTACAGATGCTTTTGAGGGGCCAAAACCTTTTAGGGTACAAAAATTATGCTGATGATGTAGTTGACATTTTTGTTGAAAAAGCAATCAAGAACGGTGTTGACGTTGTAAGAATATTCGATGCACTTAATGATCCTAGAAATTTAGAGCGCTCGATAAAAGCTGTTAACAAGAATAATGGGATTTGTGAGGTTGCCCTGTCATATACGACTAGTCCTGTTCATAATGAAGAATATTTTGTTAATCTGGCTGTTAAATTAAAAAGCATGGGGGCACATATCTTATGCATCAAGGACATGGCAAATTTATTGTTGCCTTATGATGCATACAATTTAGTTAAGTCAATAAAATCAAGGGTAGACATCCCAGTACATTTGCACACTCACAATACATCTGGTACTGGTGACATGACATATCTAAAAGCCATAGAAGCTGGTGTTGATATAGTTGATACTGCTCTATCCCCATTAGCAAACGGCACATCCCAACCTACCACTGAGTCCCTTGTTGCGACATTGAAGGGGACTGAGTATGACACTGGTCTAGATCTTAAGTTGTTGAGTGAGATTGCTGCATATTTCCAGACTGTTGCTAAGCGTCTTAAAGACGATGGATTTTTGAGCGACAAAGTCTTAAAAGTAGACGTAAATGCCTTGATTTACCAAGTCCCTGGTGGCATGTTATCAAACTTAATAAACCAATTAAAAGAGCAAGGCAAGAGTGACAAATTACAAGAAGTGCTAGTTGAAGTGCCCAATGTCAGACGTGATTTTGGATATCCGCCACTTGTTACACCCACATCTCAAATAGTCGGAACGCAAGCAGTTTTAAATGTTATAGTAGGCGAACGTTATAAAATGGTGACAAAGGAGTCAAAAGGTCTTTTAAGAGGCGAATATGGACAGCTACCTGCTCCACCTGATCCTGAGGTTGTAAAAAAGTGTATAGGTGATGATAAAATAATTACTAGCAGGATGGCAGATTTTATTGAACCTGAATTTGAAAAATCAAAATCTGAGATGGGTGCATATTATAGGTCTACTGAGGACGTTTTGACGTACGCTATGTTCCCGGCAGTTGCAACTAAGTTTTTTCAGTGGAGGGAATCAAGAGATAAGGGATTAGATTATAATTTAATGGATTCTAAGAACAAGATTCATCCAGTATAGGGAATAATGCATGCACATATTACTCGTGAATGATGATGGATACTTTTGTGATGGTATAACAAAGCTTGCAAAGGCCCTGATCAATCTAGATCATACAATACTAGTAGTAGCACCTGATAAATGTTGTAGTGGGATGGGGCATGCGGAAACATTCAGAAAACCAATTCATGTGAAGAGAGTATTAGATTATCCATGGGACTGTTATAAAATCTCTGGCACACCCTGTGATTGTGTTCTGATTGGTATAGATCTCATGAAGGAAAAGCGCCCTGATTTAATAATATCAGGGCTTAATAACGGGACAAATCTTGGTACCGAGATAATCTATTCAGGTACGGTCAATGCAGCTTTAGAAGGCGCGATCCGCGGGTTTAAGAGCATTGCCTTATCAGCAGATATTCAATCTGCATCTGATTACGATAAGATAATTGAAACATTCATCTTAAATTTTGAAATGTATCTTAAAATGACTGATAAAGCACTAGCTATAAGTATTAATTATCATAGTGGAGATTCTAAAAATACTGAGCATTGCATAGCGCGCACTGGGTCTAGACAATATGATGAGAGATATACAATAAGCGAGGATAAAGACGGATACGTTTTTGTTCTAGACGGTTGCCCTATTAAGGATTTTTCTCAAGGCACTGATACTACTTTATATGACGAGGGTTTTACGACAATTACCCCACTAGCGTGTGAATTCACAAATTTGGCGTATCTAAGGGATCTAGAGGAAGTACTAAGAGGCATTAAGTGACTGTAATAGTTATAGGTGGTGGGCCTGCCGGCATGATGTCAGCAATAAGTTCAGCGAAAGCCGGGTCTAAAACCATATTGATTGAAAAAAATAATAGGCTAGGGTGTAAACTACATATAACAGGCAAAGGACGTTGTAATATAACGAACAATTGTGAACCTGCCTTATTTATTAAAAACATCGTATCAAATCCTAAATTCATGACTAGTTCTATCTATTCATTCACGCCAAAAGACACAATAGAATTTTTTGAGAAAGAGAATTTACAACTAAAAACTGAACGAGGGAATAGGGTTTTCCCAGCTTCTGACAAATCGCAAGATATTATTAATTGTTTCTCGGGATTATTAAAGAGACTAAATGTTGAAGTACATCTAAATGAGACATTTAGGCATTTTAATTATACCAGTGACAAGATAGATTCAGTAGTAACAGACAAAGGAACATACGCTGCATCTAGTGTTATATTAGCTACTGGTGGTGCTAGTTATAAAGCTACTGGATCTGACGGGTATGGGTATAAAATAGTACAGACGATAGGACACAGCGTTACACAATTAAAGCCTGCGCTTTGTCCATTGATTATATCAAGTGCGTTAGCAGCAGGGGGGGCTAAAATACCTTTATCCCAATTGAAATTCCCAGAGGGATTAAGTCTAAAGAATGCTGGGTTTAAAGTTGTAGACAATATAAATAATAAAACCATAATCGAAGATTTTGGAGAAGCCATATTTACTAATAATGGCATGTCTGGACCAGTTATACTTACAATATCCTCAAAAATCAATAGACTTGACATAAGCAGACTTAATTTAGTGATTGATTTAAAAGCTGCATTAACTCAAGAACGATTAGATGATAGAATCCTACGTGATTTTGAGCAAAAGAAAAATAAGGCATTTAAAAACGCCTTGGCGGAGTTATTACCTTTAAGCATGATTGAGATGATGATAGCCTTAAGTGGAGTAGCCCCTGAAAAAAAGGTAAATTCGATCACTCGCATAGAGAGACAAAATCTAGTAAAGGTACTAAAGTCATTAACATTTCATATAGAAGGATTAGAATCGATAGAAACAGCAATAGTGACAGCTGGTGGAGTATCTGTTGTTGAAATTGATCCGAAGAAAATGCAAAGCAAACTAATTTGTAATTTATATTTTGCAGGCGAAATAATTGATGTTGATGCACTAACGGGCGGGTTTAATATTCAACTTGCCTTATCTAGCGGATATGTCGCGGGTACAGCTGCAGCTAAAGGAGCAAAAAATGCTTAACATTGCAATCGATGGGCCTGCAGGTGCAGGCAAGAGCACAATAGCAAAACTACTTGCAAAAAAATACGATATAACTTACCTTGATACGGGGGCCATGTATAGGGGTGCAGCATATCATTGTATTTTGAATGGTGTGAGTCCTAATGACACAAATGGTGTTGAGAGATTGTTGCCAAATCTTGACATGGATGTAGTATATGAGGATGGTGTTCAAAGGGTATTTGTATCAAAAAAGGATGTCACACCATATTTAAGAAGTCTTGATATGAGCATTGCTGCTTCTGACGTTTCAAAAATACCAAGTGTCAGAGTAAAATTGGTTGAGATTCAAAGAGAAATAGCCTATAAAAGGGATTGTGTTTTAGATGGCAGAGACATTGGAAGCTATGTGCTACCTGAAGCGTCTATTAAATTCTATCTTACAGCTAGAGAAAAAACCAGGGCAAGGCGCAGGTACCTTGAATTTTTGGAAAAGAATGTTGAGACTACTGAAGAGAAAGTGTTAAGAGACATGCAAGCTCGTGACAAGCAGGATACTACACGTGACTTTGCTCCACTAAAGGTTATGCCAGATGCAATCGTAATAGATTCAACCGATTTAACCATAGAGGATGTTATTGAAATTATGTCTGAGAGGATAGATGCAGTTATTAGTTGCTGATGAAAAGGGTTTTTGTACTGGAATAAAACGTGCCGTTAAAATGGCAAATGAAGCATTAGCAAAACATAAAACCGTTTATTCTTATGGTGCACTTTTACATAACAAAGGCGCAATGAGTGTACTTGAAAAAAGCGGGTTAATTAAAGTTGATGCGATTGAGAGTATACCAGATAATTCAGTGGTGATTTTGAGATCACATGGTGCAACTATTTTAGACATCGAATTATTAAAAGAAAAGCAATGTAAGATAATAGATGCCACGTGTCCGTCTGTAAAAGCAATACATGAAAAAGTTCAAAGCTTTTCTACAAGCGATAATTTAGTTATAATATTAGGCAAACCAAATCATCCTGAAGTCAAAGGAATTGCAAGCAGATGTAAGTCATACATAGTTGTTGATAATATTGAAGAGTTTTCTTTGCCAGTTGATCACAAATCAATACTTGTAGTGGCACAAACCACTTTAGACTGTAAAGTTTATGATGATATGGTAAAAAAAATAGGAAAACTATCAAAAAATAATTTGATTTTAGTTGAATTTTATCAAAGTATTTGTTATACTAATATGGCAAGACAAAACAATGCTAAAAATATCGCATTAAGTGCCGATCTAATGCTAATAGTAGGTGACAAGCAAAGTAGTAATACTAAATCCTTGTTTGATATAGCTAGCAGGTTTTGTAAAGAAACATATATGATATCTGAGGTTAATGATCTTGGATTGATAGAAATAAATAATGGAATAAATAAGCTAGGTATTTCAGCTGGCGCGTCGACTCCAGAGGAGTTGATGATGGAGGTTATTAATATAATGGAACAAGAGAATAATGTGAACAACATTAAAGTGAGCGAGGATCAAAATGTAGAATTATCTACAACTGAAACTGTAGTCTCATTAGACGAGTCTAAACCAGAGGCAGTTAATGCTGCGGCGCCGATTAATTCAGATGTTGTTCAAGAGTTGAATGATTCAACTGCAAGCAGTGAGATTGCAGTAGATACAACTCAAGAGGTCACTAGTGTTGCTAGTGAGACTGAGACTTTAGACGGGGCAAAAGAACCAGAAGTAAAAGCTTCTGAGCCTGATGGGGATCCTGAAAAGCCTAAAGTACAATCAGAGTTCGAACGTTATATGAAAACTGACGCCTATAACCGCGTGAGGAACGTGAGGGAAGGACTTAGATTAAAGGCGTGTGTTGAGTCTGCAGATGCGTCTGGTGTTACTGTTTCTTTAATGGAGGGTTTTTCTGGCAAAAATGACAGCGGGTTCATTGACAAATCAGAAATGGAGCTAGACGGGTCATACAATCCAAGCGAATATACACCTGGTACTATTTTAGAAGTTTTAGTAATTGCCAAAACAGATCCTAAACTTAAAGGTGCTAATTTATCAAAAAAAGCAGTTGACGCAATAAAGATAGAAGACGAAGCCGTTAAGAAGATTTTAGAAGGTGAAGAGTTTAGCTTTGCTTGCACACAAGTAATAAAAGGTGGACTTTTAGGAAAGCTTGGATCATACACAATATTTGTACCAGGTAGTCAAATCAGATCAGGTTATGTGAATAAGCTTGACGACTATATCGGTAAAAAACTGAGACTCAAGGTAATGCCACCCCGTGAAGATGAGGAAAATCTAGAAGAAGGTAGCGAAGCAGCAATAAAGAGAAAAAAGAATATTGCAGCAAAGCGGATCATAGCAAGCCAAAGAATAATTCTAGACGAAGAACGTGAAGCTAAAGAAGACGCATTCTGGGAAATTATGCAACCCAATCATATAATAGAAGGCAAAGTTAAGAAATTCACGTCTTTTGGTGCTTTTGTTTCAATAATGGGTCATGATTGCTTAGTACATATCAGCGATTTAGCATGGGGCAAAGTAAAAGATGCATCAGATGTTTTAACACTAAATAACACTTATGAATTCCTCGTATTGAAGGCGGATAGAGAAGAACGCAAAGTGTCATTAGGTTATAAGCAATTACAAAAAACTCCTATGCAGCTTGCTCAAGAAAACCTAAAAGTAGGTGACATTGTAAAAGGCAAGGTCGAAAGAATTAAAGAGTTTGGTGTTTTTGTAAATCTAATGCCTGGTCTTGATGGGTTAATCCATATTAGCGAGATTGGTAGAAAGTGGATTGAGCATCCGGCTGAAATATTTAAGCCTGGTGATGAAGTCGAATCAAAAATTCTAGCAATCGAAGCCAATAAAGTGACACTCAGCATTAGAGCACTAATGGATCAGGATGAGGATCAACCAGTAAGTAATGATACTGATGAAAAAACGGCTAAAGACGACAGGAGAGCATCATCAGGACTCAGCAGATTTAATAATAGATTTGACAGAAGTGATAATACAAAAGAAAAACAGGATAAACGTCACAATAAAAATCGTGAAGACAACTATAAAGCTGACGAGCATATGGAGCATACAGCAGCTGCAAGAACTGCAACTTTTGGAGATCTGTTCAAGAACTTTGATATGAAGCAGTTTGAAAAAAAAGATTAAAGTAAATTCATAATATACCCTAGTTATTATAACGCCACTCTAATCGGTGGCGTTATTTATTTTGTTTACTATTTAAATCGCTTGATTATGATGCGGTTTAAATAGTATAATATTGACTAAGAAAATTTAAAGGCTTAATGTATGAAAAACGAAAAAACAGTAAAATCTCAATATGATAACCTGAATGTAACGAGTGATACAGCTAGATTTGATACATATGCAAATCCACTCGTCACAAGGTATGCCTCTAAGCAAATGGCATCCATTTTTTCTGAGCAAAAAAGAATAGGATATTTTAGGCGCCTTTGGACAGCATTAGCTGAGGGCGAGATGAAGTGTGGATTGAATATAACCACTGAGCAGATTGATGAGCTAAAGTCCCATTTAGATGACATTAATTTTGAAGTTGCTAAAGCCCGCGAAAAAATAGTTAGACATGACGTTATGGCACACATTTATGCATACGGCATACAATGTCCTAAAGCTTCACCTATAATTCACTTAGGTGCAACAAGTTGTTATGTGACTGATAATGCAGATATTATTATATATAGACAAGCTTTACAGTTAACACTCTTAAAACTTGTTGCGGTAATTTCAAGACTTAGAGATTTTGCATTAAAGTATAAAGATCTGCCAACACTAGGATTCACACACTATCAGCCAGCACAACCTGTGACGGTCGGGAAAAGGGCCACATTGTGGATTCAAGAATTATTAATTGATTATGAAAATCTTACACATGCATTAGACAATTTAATGCTGAGGGGCGTAAAGGGTGCTACAGGCACACAGGCTGGATTTGTAACTCTTTTTGATGGTGATGATAACAAAATTAGAGAATTGGAAGAGTATATAAAAAACTATTTTAATTTTTCAAAGGTTTTTCCTGTAACAGGTCAGACATACACAAGAAAAGCTGATTACACAATATTGTCCGTTTTATCTGCCATAGCGCAAAGCGCATACAAGTTTTCTATTGATCTACGATTATTGCAAAGCATGAAGGAAATTGAGGAACCATTTGAGAAAAATCAGATCGGATCATCAGCTATGGCATACAAGAGAAATCCAATGCGAAGCGAGCGAATATCATCAATCGCAAGATACTTAATATCGTTACCATTAAATGCTGCGATGACAGCTTGCACACAAGGTTTTGAACGCACTTTAGATGACTCTGCTAACCGACGCATTGTTATGGGGCAAGCCTTTTTAGCAGTCGATTCAATACTTGAATTAATGTTAAATGTAACTGACGGATTGGTTGTATATGAGAAAGTAATTGAACGCAGATTAAAGGATGAATTACCTTTTATGGCGACTGAAGCTATTTTAATGGAGTGTGTTGTCTCAGGTGGCAATAGACAAGAATTACACGAAAAAATTCGAGAGCATTCTATGGAAGCCGAGCGCCAGTATCGTGATGGTGGAGAAAAAGACCTAATAGCTAGATTGAGAAATGATAAGGCATTTTCAGCAATCAAAAATTACGATACCCTTTTAAATCCTAAAAATTTCATAGGAAGATCCATACAACAGACCACAGAATTCATTAGTGAACACATCGATCCTATAATAAACAAATTCAAGGATCAGATATCTAATATTAATGGCAAGATTGAGATATAGAGACTAAAAAAACTATCAAGCGTCTAGGCCTTTTATAAAAGCGCTATCAGAATTACCAGTTTTTCTGATTGCAATAGACAAACTGTCTAGAGTTGCGATTGAGAATTTATTGCTTAGGTAATAATCTCTTATTATCCTGTCAAATGCCCCACTTCCAGCTGTATAAAAGAGATCGTCGTATAACATACTACCTTTTCCGTGCAGGATTTTATTAAAATCATATATAAAATTGAACTGGTATACAGTCTTAGTTATTAAAAAATTAGTATTGGTAGAATTATTCTCATATTCCTCATATTCTTTTTTTACGTTACTACGACGTGTTAAAAATTCTTTTGCATCAACAGTCTTGAAATAGTAATAGTCGATGAGGAATGCTGTCAAAGATTCGTCAAGCCATGGGCTTTTTATACTATCAGATTCCACGATTAAGCCAAACCATTGATGTATTGTTTCTTTAATGATTGCGTGAGCTTTATAAGCATCATCCTTTGAAGCCTTAATAAAAGCTAGGTTAGAACAGGATACGCTTCCATAGTAAATGTTATTTTCTACAATAGAATACGACTGATATGGATATTTTTCTATTAAATCAGAAAATGTGTTGAGAGCATTAAGTGCATTAGACACAAATTTGTCAGTTATGTCATCACCTATCGAGTAATAATATAACGTGATTTCACTGCTTGTATACGCGATTGTTTTATGAAAATTTTCAGAAGCTGAGAATCCAAAACTTCTGATTGATTTTGCCTGAATTTTGTGAGTAGTGCGGTTTTCAGCGGATGTGTTTGATATTAAATCACCGCTATAGGCAATAGTCAAATCGTTTAGAGCTGTTATGTCAACATCATAATCAGCTATTTCTGCATAGTAGGGATCCCCTATTCTGGAATAATTATCTATGCGCCACGCATCATTTTGATAGACTGCAAGTGTAGGCAACACCTCTGTAAAATTCAAAACACCTTCATTTAAACCAAACTTTAAATTGGAAAAAGGCACTTGATATGTGCCTGTTATTGTAATTGCAAATTCATCAGCATTTTTAATAATGGGTGTTCCGATCTTAATTGCAGTCCCATTTGACGATTCCTGCCATTCGACATCTGTAGAGTTGACTTGAATTTTTGTTATATCAAGAGATCCATATCTATCAAGTGCAGTAAAATATGCTTTCTGTGGTGCGGTCTCACGATAAGCATTAGCAAATGAATTCAAAACGACCATTTCCAAATCACCGCCAGTCTTGTTAATACCTAGTATATTCTCTGTTAGAGAAATTGTTTTTAGGTCATCTTCTATATATAACGAAACAGAATATTGTGTGTTGTTAGTTGTGTCATCAATATCTATATCATCTTTACACGCAAAGAGTAGTAATGTCAGAGATAAAATAAATATAATAATGATAAATAATCTGTTCATGAAAATTCTCCTAAATTTGAATCACACCATTAAAAAAACTTATATTGTCTAACTAGACTATATAAATGATTAAAAATAGACTACTTGACTATTCCTATCATATATGTACAATGGGATAATTGAGGCGATTTAATAAGGCTATTCATTTAACAGGGCATGATACTGGATTATTAATATATACAAAATAACAAAACCGCAGTAAATTTCCAGAATTGAATTTACTAAAATTTTACTTTTACCTATTTTTTGACTAGGTATTTACATACTAAAAAATATATGATATAATTTATTCACTTAGAAAGTAAATTATTAATTTATACATAAGTTTTTAAAAAGCTCATAATTTTCCCCCTTATCATAACTGGAAAGAACAGGATAATCTGTTCTTTTCAGCATTTAAGCCACTTTTTTATTATTATTTAAGTTGTAACAAAATTATTCGTAATTAAACAAAAAGTTTTAACTTACCCTCAATCAATTTACAATCCAATATTTTATCGTCGAGGACTTCTCCGTCGATTTCAATTTTTCCTGTATCTAACACCTCAACTAAAATCTCTTTAGCTTTAAAGGTGACAGTTGCTGGATAATCAAGGTGTTTTCCTTTCAAAAATTTTAAAAGCAGTGGTAATACGCGTCTTTTAGGAATTTCGTTTACATATACTAAATTAAAATATCCATCAAATGGATCTGACTCAGGTGATATGGGCATTCCGCCGCCAATACAAGTGCCGTTTGCTATTGTCAACAAGAAAACACTTTTCTCTAGCGTTTCACCATTCACAGTAAATCGTATTTTATGAAATTTTAGGTGCAATAATGTGTCTAATAGTGCAATGTAATAACGAATCTTGCCTTTAAAATGTTTAATGCTAGCATATCTCACTAAAACATCTACATCCATACCAGCACCAGCACAGTTTATACAACGTCTATTGTTATTAATGTCTATATAGTCTGCAAAAACCACATTGTTATTTAAAATGATATCGAGTGCTGTTATAGGATCTGTAGATAGTTTTGATGCCCTGGCATAATCGTTTCCAGTTCCACATGGTATATATCCAAATGTTATTGTATCAAAATTTGTGACACCTGTAAGCGCTTCGCTAAAGGTTCCATCGCCACCCATTATTATGACTTTGCATTCATCCTTCTTGTTCAATTCCCGTATAATTTCCGTAGTATGACCTGCATAGTTACTTAAATGGACTTCAAACGGAATGTTTTTCTGAGTTAAAATGGTCTCAACAGTTCTTAAGGTATTCATACTCTTCCCGCTAGATGATGCAGGATTTACAACGATGTCAAACATCTATAGATCTCCTATTAATAAAAGTTGTTTATAGAATAGAAAAATTTACATACAATAAAATTATATCATATAAAATAACAGTATGCAATAATATTAATTAATAAATATTTAAAGAGCGCTTAAAAATCGATCATTAATCAATTATTATCTTAGTTATACATAATATATAGCTAAAGATATTCAATTTTTAACGTGTAATAGTGCTCACAATCTATGAACTTCAAATAGTGATTTAATATCATAACAATGTATTAATGACAGTATTATTAAAAATATTTAACCTAAAAGAATCACAAGGTAACAGACAGCATGAAATACTCTTAATAAATTTATAAATTTTGCCGTGCAAACACGCACATATGGTATTTTTATTCTACATTGTATAAACTATATCAGATAAAAAGGAGACAATCTTAACAGGAATAATAATAATGCATTTATCAATGAAGAATTACTGTATTTACACAAAAGATAATCATTCTGATTCTTAAATTTAGTTATGAAAACTAAAAACACACTATTCCTTAACCTTTAAGAAAAAATCTAAATAGTCTTTAGTTCCACCAATGATTCTTTATTTTATGTATAAAGAGCCATTTTTAAACATTGCTTCATATTTTCACTGACACTTAAAATAGATCTATTTTTTTAAGATTGCGCTTTTGTAGACTTAAATAATCATTTAACCATTTAAGACAAACATTTTTTTATGCTTTAAAAAAGTGGCATAATAGTCCTTAAAAATAGAGATAAGCAACATATAATATTTAACGCATGTCATTAGTTTTAAATACATAACACAATATGATATGCCTATATACAATTTATACAATAACCAGTATAAATAAAATACTCAAGCGGCATTTTAATTTGTCGAAATTTGATAAAAAACATACCAAATCCTTACAAAACTATACTATGTAAATAAACTAATTTATTGATTGTTAGGTTTTATGATATAATGATACAATGAAATGCTTATTGATAATAAACACCTCATGTGGAAATATTCAAAGAGTATTAGAAAACTCAAATTTCCATAAGGAAATAAGAGCGAATTTTGATGAGGTTTCGGAATTTAGGATCACAGAAGAGGACAAAGATAGTTTTGATTTGTGCGATAAATGCAAGGGTTATGATGCCTTAGTTATCTGTGGTGGAGATGGTACTTTTAACAGTGCGCTGAATGCAACTAAGTCAATGGACATTGATCTGATATATGTGCCATGTGGCACTCTCAATGACGCAGCACATACTATGAAATCGATAGCTAAGGAAAGCAGTGTAAATTTACGAGATAGACGATTAAGGCATATTGATTTAGGTGAAATTAATGGATTGTTGTTTTCATATGTTGCCGCTTGCGGGAGTTTTACATCAATTGGGTATCATGTAAAATCAAAAACAAAGAAGCTATTCAAGAGATTTATCTATTATGTACATGCGTTTAAAGAATACAAGGTGCATAATATCAAATCAAAAATTATAATTGATAATGAAATAATTGAGGGTGATTATACGTTAATAATGGCAGTTAAATCTAAATTTGTATTTGGGTTGCCTTTTAACAAGCTATATAAACATGATAGTGGCAGTGGGCACTTGTTGTTAATTAAAGCACCAACAGGCATATTTAAGTATATAAAAATGTTTTTTTTATTTTTCAGAGCCTTCTTTATCGGATTTAAGAAAGAAATAAACACTAAAAACATATTGTTTAAAGAATTTACGAGTGCATCAATTGAATTGGACTCACCACAGAATTTCTGTATTGATGGGGAGAGGTTCTTAATAGGCGGGAATAATGAAATAAGATTTCATAAAAAAATTGTAAAAATATTTGTACCATAATTTAAAAGACGCGATTATTAATAACATAATAATCGCGTGAGTCAAAAAAATTAGCCTGATGTCATAGGCTTCATGAATTTTGCATATGCAAGTCCAACACCATACACTCCACCACATTCATCGATAATTGCATTTACTTTATCGTATGTTGTCTTATCTGCCCAATCCCTTTGGAATTCTAATAATAAACTCTGCCATGTTATTGGTGTAATCCCATGCTGTATCATCCTTTGTAGTGCTGCCTTATGTGCGTCATCAGAGGCACCACCGCAGGCATCAACCACAACGTATACCTCGTACCCTTCAGCCTGTGCAGCTAAAGCTGGGAAGGCTACACAAACCTCTGTCCAAAGCCCAGCAATTATTATTTTTTTCCTTCCAGTATCTGCTACTGCGCGTTTTACACATGCATCTTCCCAAGCATTAAGTGTAGTCCTGTCAATTGGTCTAGTTCCAGGAAAGACCGACAGCACGTCTTTTGATAATGGTCCAGCAAAGCTCTCAGCCGTTACAGTTGTTAAAATTGTTGGGACTTGAAAGGAAGATGCAGTTTTAGCAAGTCCTTTTATTGCATTTAAAATGGTTGACCTCTGAGACCCTTCAACGCCAAAATACATTTGAGGCTGGTGATCAACTATTAGCAATGTACAATCAGCTGGATCTAATAAAACTTTTCGATAATTTCTCATTAATGATTTCCTTATAGTTATTTGTCAATATTTAATATGTGACTAAATATAGTATAACCAGACTGAATAATAAAATACATAATAAATATGATTGCATGTTGTAAAATAAAATTATCTCTGTTAAGTCATTGGTAATAAAGTTAAATTAAAATATTTTTCTTATAAATGCTAGCAAAGGCATTACCATCTATTGAGGTTAATTAAATACCAATAGTTAAAGGGGGGGATGAATTTACAACTTGTGGCAAGTTGTTTTTAAGATTAATTAGCAGATGATTAGATTCTATACAATAGATATGGTAAGGGGTTCTATTCTACTTACACTACTCAAAATTATATTCGGATAAAACAACACCATATCAGATAGATATAGCTATTAAAGTATTATAAAGCATTGGGGATTAAGGCTAACCCTTAAGATATTCACAATAGGAGGCTATTAACCATTAAAAGTTGATCTTATTAGAGTAAATTATTCTAAGGAAAACAGACCGAAGTAGCAATCACTAGTGTTGGTAACTAAATTTGATATAGGCGCTGTTAATAGTTAATCGAATTAACAAAAAAAATGAAGGCAAGACAACAAGTTGTGATATAGTTCCTTAAAGCTTCTACTAGAACGGAAAAGCATAAGAATGTTTTGTAAAAATTTAGAAAGTTTTGATTTTAGAAATTTCTTAAAAATTTAAGATTAATATTCTACTTAGATTTAATTTAAATAGCTGACAGATTCACTCTGATTATTATTTTAAAAAAGGGCAACTGCTTCCAGTTACCCTATCTTTGAATTATCTACACCTATATTATATCACAAAATTTCTCAAATGTCACGCATTTAAAAAAACATTTATATTTTATAGTGGAAATAGCCCTCTAAGGCTTGTTATTGCAGTAAATTATTCTAAGGGAAACAGACTGAAGTAGCAATCACTAGTGATGGTAACTAAATTTGATATGAGCGCTGATAATAGTTAATCGAATTAACGAAAAACATGAAGGGAAGATAACAACTTGAGACATAGTTCTTTAAAGCTTCTACTAGAACGTAAAAAACTTAAGAATGTTATGTAAAAATTTAGAAGGTTTTGATTTTAGAAATCTCTTAAAAAATCAAGATTAATATTCTATTAGATTTAATTTAAGTAGCTGACAGATTCACTCTGATTATTATTTTAAAAAGGGCAACTGTTTCCAGTTACCCTATCTTTAAAATCTTGAAGACACCTATATTATATCACATAATTTCTCAAATGTCATGTATTTTAAAGAATTTCTATAGAGTTAATTAACAGAGTATGTGCAGTTCTTTAAATTCTCTAAAATTAAGTGCGAAAT
>JAIRMA010000071.1 GCA_031259085.1 Christensenellaceae bacterium | reverse complement strand
CAAAGCAGAATGTATAGGCTATGAAGAATTGAAAGATAAATACTCAACACTTTTAAAAAAAAATAAAAATCATATCAAAACGCTTTCCGAGCGTTGCAACAAGAAGGAGGATAAAAAATGAAAGTTCTTATCACCGGTGGAACCGGCAGTGTGGGCGCCGAACTCATCAAACGTTTTTCGACAGCTGGGAGTTACGATGTCACATTCACATATAACTCCAATCAAGAAAAAGCAGACAGTCTTGCATTACAGTTTGCTTGCAAGGCTGTAAAGATAGAAGATGTCGATAGTGATTACGACATACTTGTCAATAATGCAGGAATTGTAAATTCATTGGTCTCTTGCGAAGATGTCGCATTGGAAAAATGGGAAGAGACTCTGAGGGTAAATCTTACACTGCCATTTCTCCTCATCAAGAAAAATCTTCCGTATATGAAAGCACGCAAATGGGGGCGAATCATCAATATAGCATCCATATATGGTGTTTGCGCTGAAGAGGATGTCACTCCGTATTCAGCCTCAAAACACGGCTTAATAGGATTGACACGGTCTGTTGCAAAAGAGTATGCACGATATGGAATCACTTGCAATGCAATTTGTCCGGGCACTATCGTATCTGCACTTAGCAACAAGCTTGCGGATTATTATACATCAAATGAAGAAGAACGGAAGACCTATTTTACAGAATTGAACAGCTCTATTCCTGCAAAGAGGTTAGTTTATCCCGAAGAGGTAGCAAATTTTGTTTTCTTTATTGCGAGCGATAAGGCGGCTTACATTAATGGAGCTACTCTTATGATAGATGGAGGATATACGGCGTGAAAACATTTATTGGCAAACAGAGGCGGCTTGACCGAATATTGGGTAAAAAAAGGAAAACATTCATCGTTCCAGTTGATGATTTGCTTATTTGCGGTCCAGACTTTCAATTATCACAGTATAAAGAAAAAATTGCGGCTTTAGAGCATTTTCCTATAGATGCAGTTTTAGGTTTTCCCGGCGTATTTGAGCAGTTTTACGACAAACTCCATACTAAATCATGGATACTAAACTTGACCACAAGTACAATTAGACAAGAACATACTTGCAAAAAATTATCAGGGTCAGTTGAGAACGCAATATCGAAAGGCGCTGATGCGGTTGCTGTTCACATCAATGTCACATCGCCGACAGAGGGCGAACAGATTTGCAATCTTGCCGCTGTATCCGAAGAGTGTGATAGATTCGGTCTGCCATTGATGGCCATCGCATATGCTCGCGGTATTAACGCAAACGGTTTAGATAACAACTATTTAGATATGAAACAAAGTGATAATCAAGCGTATGCAGACCTTGTTTCACACGTTTGCCGGATCGCAGTTGAACTTGGAGCAGATATAATTAAAACAAATTTTACCGGTTCATCTGAAAGCTTTTCGCGTGTTATCTATAACGCTGGTAGTGTTCCGGTGGTCATAGCCGGCGGCGAGCAGGTTAACACGGAAGTCGCTCTTAATAATGTCAGACAAGCTATGCAAGCAGGCGCTTCTGGTATCTGCTTTGGCAGAAACTTTTTCTATCGCGACGATATAGTGACATTTGCAAGAGAAGTACGAAGTATTATCAATGGGTACTAAAATAAAAAATGAAAATATTACCAGATGAGTATTAGCAATAAAGCAATGTGCCGAAATGATCTCCCAGCTGATTCATTTGTTTTTGACAGACGACGGTATGAAAATTCGTGGTCAAAATTTACAACTTGGCAAAGTGTAACGCCTCCATCAAGACCATCAACAATGCAACTCAAAATTTGCCGTCAGCTTTTGAGTGAAGTTGACAAGACTTCTCCTGTCGCAGTGCTTGGCTCAACTTTGGAATACCGCGACTTACTTGGTGAAATGGGATTTATTAGGGTTTTTGTGTTTGAAAAAAACAGAGATTTTTACGACTATATTACACCATTTGCTAAGTCTAAGCTTAGAGAAACTCATGTAACTGGAGACTGGCTTAACACATTTCAAGAATATCGTAACTATTTTTCCGTAGTCTTATCAGATTTAACTTCTGGAAATATACCATATGATTATCGTGATTTATTCTATAAAAATATCGCGGGTGCTATATCTTCCAATGGAATATTTATTGATAGGATTTTGACAAAATCAATATCGTTTTTGCCGTTAGAAAACTTGGTAGAAAAATATCGGCATCTTGAAGTTAATAATAGAAATGTCAATAGCTTTAATTGCGAATTTTTGTTTTGCAGTGAACTTCTTAATAATAAACAACACATTGTAGACACATCATCGTTTTATAAAAAACTCCGTGCGCTAGATATATCCCATATTTCAGAGTTTGCAGAGGCTTGCCATGAAATTACACCTCCGGAATGTAAGTGGTGGTATAGTATGGACTGGAATATTGAACGGCAGACTTATGAGAGATATTGGAAGCCAAAAGAGATTTTTGATGAACTTGACACAAGCGAATACTTCAATCGAGCGAAATTGTTAATTTCGACAAAGAGGCAAAAGACATATGATTAGACCGCTTTGTGAAGTAGTTAAATTTACCGCTCAGGATGGCTATATCTATACAGGACTGCTTTATCGCGCTAAAGATAGCTTGGCAAAAACTATTATTCACGTACACGGTATGTGCGGAAACATGTTATCCTTTTCTGCGTTGATAGATTTGGCTGCTGCTTATCAAAATAACGGTTATAATTTGCTGACCTTTAACCTCAAAGCGCATGACTGTATCGCTGAAGGGGTGTATGCAAACGGCTTCGACACCAAAGAAGAATTTTATTACGTTGGCGGCTCACTTGAACCATTTGAGCGTCGATATGTTGACATTCAATGTGCCATCAACTTTGTCAAGTCATTTTCAAACAAAATCGTATTGCAGGGACACAGCATGGGTTGCGAGAGCATAATTGCCCATCAGATAACAAGCGGGCAAAATTACGATACTATATTGTTATCGCCATGCGATGCGTACAGATTGCAAATGGATTATATATACCCAAAAACAGTAGCTGAACTTATTGATGAACTTGATAATTATCCGGATAATGAGTTGCTGCCTGCATATTTTTTTGGGATTAACACGCCAACATACACTAACATTGGGAGATACACGATTCCAATTTACAAGAAAGCGATGCATTCGATACTTACAGGATTGGCATTGAAAATCTTCAGACAAGATAAAAATTTTGAGTATCACCTTCCAATTCGCTGCCTTTGCGTTTTAGGAAGAAAAGACCCGATGCAAACTTATATGCCCAAACATGCATTTGATGTTCTTAACTCTAAATTTGATGAGTTCTTAGGTGTTGAATTGAATGGAGACCACGAACTTAAACCAGAACAAGAAGAGTTGATAAAGAACATTTTACATTGGTTGCGGTAACTACTAAAATTATTTATTAACTCTAATACGCCAATATAACAAATACGTTTTACCAATGAACACATTTGCTTAAAAGTTACCGTTCATTATGGCGGAGATGACCATCTGCAATAATCCATCCTTATCGCTTCATTCGGCTATTTTTTGCCTGCACTAACTCTTATCAGTGAAAAAACAGAATACTGTTGTTTTTGTGAGATTTATGCAGTTTCTCATGCTTTGACACGTTACCAAACGACGAGAATACAGTTAAAATCTATATAAAAGATTAGGATACATATTATTCATTTACACTTTACATCCAAACGGAGATTTTAACTATTGGGCTTAATAACTTTCAATCGTAAAAGTTACAGCTATAAACAAGATAAAGATGAAAACGTGAAGCTAATCGGCAGAGCACTGTCAATTTATCTGGATTCTTATTACGCCAGAATAGTAGAATGCAAAAAGCTTAAAATATGGATGAGAGAGCGAGAATTAAGTTATTAATGGCAAAGCAAATAGAAATTAAAGTGAAAAATAAAAATGATAAAAAATAGTGCAACATTTTTGTTATTAAGTAAGTCTTTCACTTTTTTACAAAGCACCACTGCGAACTATATATTTTTAGCTCAAACATACAAAAAGTTCTGAGGCGTCCTTTTATGCTTACTGC
>JAIRMA010000002.1 GCA_031259085.1 Christensenellaceae bacterium | reverse complement strand
ACATCCGTTTTGAAAATATTTTTTTATTGCATTAATATTCTCATTGTATATTGATAGGTCTTTTAAATTGTCATTTTGCATAAAAAATCCTATGTGAGCAAATTGGCGTTATTTATCTTGAATTTAAAGAGTGTTAAAAATCATAATAGATAAGTTAATTTAATAGAATGATATCACTAATTGTTTTCATAGTACGGTTTATAATGAAATAATGATACTTGGTACAAAATCAATGATACATAAATATTAAACGCACTATTCAAAAACCCAATTCACACATTTTTATCATACTAAAAATATTCATTTTTGTCAATAAATTGTATAGGATGAATTTAGATCACGAAAATATCTAAATTAAATTTATACAATTTAAACAAAATCCACGGTCAAGTAATGACATTTCCACACTATACGTTTTATTATGATGTTACATCAATATCAGCAAATGCTTTATGTGCTATTAGTAGCTTTGGTATAATAGAGATCATGAGTCTATGCTGCAAATTATATAGGTTTGATATTTGTGCTACAATAAACCCTCTAATATGTTTAAAGATACATAAATAAAATATACCAGGTAGAATGCAATTTTTGATATTTTAAATGAAATTAAAAAAACTGGAAAACAAAGCGGTAGATTTATTATAAAGAGAGCATTCTATTTAAGGAGTGCTATTCGGTTCTATTTGATAATGATTAAAAATTATTATTGGCCTGCGAACCTTAAAGGCATCTAAAACGACTAAAAACCTTTATAGAGAAACAATTATAAATGACATAAACAGATTAACAGATTAAGATACATATGGTATGTAAAAGTATCCTAGTACAAGAGAGAATCCAATGTAATACTCTATTAGTTAAACATAAAGCAATTTATGAAGGCAAAATATAAGTAAGGCGGATCAAAAGTATAACGTGAACTCTAAATAACTGCAAATATTATTAAGACAAATCAATATTAAAAAAAAGCACTTTGAAATCAAGCAAATATACTTGTCAAGGATTCACTGTTGAATTAGGTAATAAAAAAATTAATCATCTAATGACTGAATATGAATTATTTTAATAATAACATCGAATTTAGATGACACACCAAATGAGGTTTTGAAACTATATGATAAACGGGCGCCACTCAGAAAAACCTAGATCAATAAATAAGACTAAAGGAAGATATAGAACTAAAGCGCAAATGACAAAACCGCAATTGATGGGAAGTCATTTACATTATATTTAGCAAAGTTATACGTACTTTATTTGTGAATAAATTCAGAGTGTATTTAAAATAATATCCTATGACACCTGAAATTATATGATGAATTATCAAACATAAAAGTTTAGGAAATTAATTTCAATATGAAACTAGAAATCTACAGAACAAGATGCAAATTGAAATTTTAAGCCATGTTGATGCATTGACTAAAACCGAAAATATTCATATTAAAATCAGAAATATGATGAAATGAGGTTAATACAATAAGCTCTTAAACCAACATTTATAGAAATTGTCGAATTTATCGTTTAAATGAATAAATTCAAAAAACATATTGTATACAAAATTAATATATTTTAAGATATATTACATTAATAACTATTGTAAAAAGCTTTAAAAATTTTCTAATATGCTAATAATAGACACATTTAACAGGCGTGTGTTTTGAGAGTTAAATATCTAATGTCCTTTTATTTAAGGATATTTCATGCATGAAAATCCATTTGTTATTTAAACTACAAGCCTTAGTATTCAATTTTTCATGCAAAGCCTATTGAAAATTAAAAAAAGATTGATAATGAAATGTTAGTTTAATAAATTATAATTGGTGTATTTATGGTTTTGAACAAATATTCTCACATATATTATAATATATTATAATTTAATGATAGATACAATGTTTTATTTAATCAAATAGGAATGGATGTCTGTTAGAAAATTTAATTTATAAAACAAACGAATTAAAAAATTATGGAGTTCAACAATCAATGCAAATTAGACTAAATTACTGAGATGTGCTTCAAAAATCATATAAAACCTGAAAAGCTAATAGGGTCATAGTCTCATTTAGTATGTAGTATGCTTTTTTAGTTTAGGAAATTATTCATCAATTTTGTGTATATATTTTGCATATTATAATTGTCTAAAATTCCCCTAAATGCGCTGTTTAGTGTAAAATTTATTCGAAAATGAAGACTTATCATTATAGAGAACATTAATATTATTATAGAGAATATTAAAATATTGTCTTCTTAGTATAATTCATATTAAATTTTATTATAAAAAACAGCAGTTAAAGGATATGAAATTGATGATATATATGCAAATTGTTTAAAAATAAAGAAAATTTGATGACTAAGATTAAGATAACTCTTGCAATTTATGATGATTTATGATATAATTTTGTGTCTAAATACTGAGTTCTATTACTGTATATTACTCATGGCGATCACATTAGGCTATCGGAGGTCCTATGAAAAAATGGTGGTTATTACCAATTTCATTGATTATAGTCCTATTATTTTCTTGTATAATTTTTATCGGTTGCGAAGATGTCTCTAATGACGAGTCTACAATAGAGAGTATTTATTTATATTCTCAACCCCAGTCATTATACACTCTAGGAGAAGATTTCAATTTAAAAGACGCCCAGCTTAGGGTTCGTTATTCGAATGGTGCTGAGTCATATGTTAAACTCACAATGGGCATGATCAGTAGTTATGATAAAGATGTAGCTGGTGAGTATATATTGCAAATCAGTTATGAGGGTTTTACCACCAATTTCAAAATAATAGTTGTAAGTCCGGTAGTCGAAAATGTTATTCTCACTAAATCAGCAGATTTTAAATGGCAATATGTTGAAAACCAGGATTTTGATCCTACTGGTTTAGATGTCTTAGTTCAATACGAAGGCGCATTGTCCACAATAGTTCCTGTCACTAGTGACATGGTAACTGGTTATGTTAAATCTTTGATTGGCACACAGACTGTTAAAATTTTGTACTACCATTCAAACTCAACTGTATATGAATTAGATTTAGACATTCAAGTAAAACCAAAATCACTTGTTAGTATGATAATAGCCGCATTCCCAATCAAGCGCACTTATTTTTTAGGAGACACAAAAGCTGATCTAACTGGTGGCACGCTAGATCTATTATATGACAATAATTTTTCTGAAAGAGTTAACATGTCTACTCTCCCGAATCTGACATACATATTTGACACAACCAAGATAACTGAGACAGCAAATATTCAATTGTTGTATGCTGATAAACAAGCTAATTTTGATATAAGGGTCATATACGAGGATGTAACAAGCGCTGAGGTAGTATATAACCCATCTAGCAATCAATTAGTAAACACAAATTTAAATCTAGTGGGTGTTACATTTCGTGTAACTTACACTGACGATTCCTTAACAAATATTGCGATAACATCTAATAATCTTTATGTTGAGGGGCAAACTGAGGGATTCCCTAATTCTAACCATCAAATTCATATAAGTAATTATGATCCTTTGAAAAGTGGAGTGCAAGAAGTTAATGTAAGATTTTATTCACAAAACGGCACACTACTAAATTCGACATTCAAGTTCCCAGTAACTGTTATTGATAAAACAATTACTGACATAAAGATATATAGAACTAGTGAATTTTTAGATGGTACTCCAATAAATGAAATGATTGTGTATAGCAGGACCCAGTTTAATCCTTATTTAAACTGGACATATGTTTTGCACTATGACAATGGCGAAATAACTGAACCAATTCCATTGACATATAACATTATTACAAACGTGACTAGTGATTCACCGTTTTTGTATGCAAATGCAGGAAATGTCACTTGGCAATTATCATACAATGAGAATGATTATCGCTCTACTGATACATACACATTTCCTGTCACACAACTAGAGATAGAATCTATTGATGGTTTATTCACAGTGAGCACTGATCCGATAGGCTATGGAGAAATACCATATCTTGCAGTATCATTTGGTGCAATTCCTGCGCAGATTAATTTAACTTCAATTTATGCATTAACACAATATAATAGTGGGGAGTCAAAGTATCTCTCACTTGCGAATTCTTTAATTGATCCAGATTCTATAAATACTTCTGATTTGCTTTGCAATACTGCTAATATTCAGTTAAATGATGACGGAATTTTAAAAACAGTTGCAATTGATATTAAGGTTATGAGATTCATAAGCAATTTCTCCATAGTATCAAATCCTTTAGTTACAGAATATCTTGTATACAACCCTCAAGATACTATAAATCCAGATTCTAAATATACACTAGATTTAAATGGGCTTGTTTTAAATGTAACTTATTTGGATGGAGCAGGACAAGAACACATTACAGATTTTTCATCAGGTGATTGGACTTTTATTTGTGATGACTGGCTTACTGACGAATTATATTTTAGGTTTACAACAATATCAAATGAAACTCCGATATATGTGTATAATCAAAGTGATCCTGGAAACAGAAGAGTATTCTATGTTAATGTAACGAACAGCATAAAAAACATTCAATACGCTGGTGAACTTAAAGAAAATACTACTAATGTATTAGCTGATAAGGTGTACGTGGGTGCAAATCTTAATCTCACAGATAAATATATAAGTGTTATATATGAGAATAATACTACCCAATTAGTAAAGATCACACAGTCAATGGTGTCATTTGATTATGCGAAATACACCGAGCCTACTACTGCACCATTTACCATATCATACGGAGATAAAACCAGCAATCTTTATGTTGAATTAATATCAAACACAATACGGGGAATAGTAATTGTTAAATTACCAGACAAGACAGTTTATGCATTGAATGTAGGATTTGATGATACTGGTATTATAGTTGCAATTCAGCATGAAAATAACACTCAAACAATATTAAATACTGGAGAATACTCATATCAAGGTACTGGAACAAATTCTAAACCTAGTGGTGTAGGTGGCGATCCTACTGCGCAAGTTGTAACAGTGCAATACAGGTTTAGTACTGATATCACATATACAACAACATTTTTAATACATATTGTTGAATCTGAGCCTACATCTATAGAATGGGAAGGGAATGAAACACCATCTATTGAAAACCTTGAGGGAAAGAACCTTGTTTTAAAGGATCATGATAAATTAGCAAATTATAAAATAACTGTTAATTACAACGATGGCAGTAAGACACAAATATCATTTGCAAGCATTTGGGAAGTGGTTCAAGTTGTTCAATTCAATAGGAATTCTCAAATTACACAAACTGCAATCCTGTCTTATCTTGGTTGTAATTTTTCTTTGACTGTTACTGTCAAAATGCGGGAGCTATCCTATATTTCTATTGATCCATACAACATAACAGTAATTGAAAATGCTGAAATTGATTTGTCAATACTCCAACTGCAATTGACGTTTGATGACGGAACAATAGCTGCAGCTCCAGTATCTAGTAGTAACATTTACTACTCTGCTGATTATAATCCAGACGGGTATAATTATAATAACAGTACTTTAGGCACAAACACATATAAAGTGTCATATACATATAACGGTGTAACTAAAACGTGTGATATTAGTATTACAATAAATGCGAAGACACTTGTAGCTATAGCATTAGGTGTGACACCTAAGACCAAGTATTTAGAAGGGGAAGAATTTACAACGATAGCTGATGATGGCATGACTAACGGCACTTTAATTTTAACATATGATAATGGAAAAAGGGAGACACTTAATCTTAGTGATGCTAAAGAGACAATTTCATCGGCATTTTATATAAACAAGATTAAGTTTGATTCTAAAGAATTTACAGGAGATCCTAGATTACAGACTATTTATGTACACTATGTCTTTAACGGAAGCATATTTTCTACAAACTATGATATTGTAATTCGTGATAGAAAATATGCAGTTATAAAGTACTATGGATTAGAAACTGACACATTCATCTATGGTGATTTTTATAACGAATCAACTCTAGAATACGACATGAGTAAAGCCCCATATGCTACTGTTAGTTATTATAAAGATTACAATTCTGCTTTTATGACTGAGGTAAATCCTAATGATGATTTACAAGGATTTAATTTTACTGTTGAATATGTTAATGTTTTATCATATAATTCTTATCTAAATGATGATGAGAAAGGGGATAAATACAAACAACTTCGATTAGCAGGTAGTTATTATATAATTGTCACTTATTCAGGAGATCCAAATAATAATGCATACACCACGGATAACACTAATTCGAGGATTGTCACTATTAATAAAAAAACAATTTATGTTGATATGTTAGAAAAGAATCGGGTTTATGGTGGGGATACTTCTCAGATAGTCTCAAATCAAATACCAGATGATTATATTTACACTATTTACTTCTATTCATCTTTTGATAATTCAACACCTACCGTTTCACCGTGGGTATACAACGAGTCATATAACTCCAGCTATTTTGCCGCGCAAAATTCTACTGGTGCCACCTGCTATTATAATGGAAATTTGATAAAGTACATAACAATCACTGTATCAACAACCATAAACGTTAATACTCCGGTAGGCTCGTATTTTATGACTATTTCCGGGATTGAAAGTGAGAATTATGAGATCGTATATAATAATACGAGACGATTTACGATTGAAAGGCGACGTTTAATTATAACACCTCATGACACGAATATTATATACGGCACTACAAATAGTCAATACACAATTGAATATGATATTAGTAGTGATCCTGATGATGAAAATACTACAGGTTTAACTGCTTATGATAATTTAAACAGACCCAATATTGGATGGAGTGGTGCTGTTAATGCTACCGACGCGACTGGATTTACAGCAATTGATGCGGGAGACCACATAATAACGCTTGACACACTAGGAGCACCTAACTATAAATTAGAGCTTGGATATGATATAACTAAAGCTTATGATCAGGATACTAACGCTATAGCATATTTACATATATCACAGCGCGATATTTATTTACAGGTATCTAACGCGACGTCAGTTTTTGGGAGTGGCATTACAACTACTATTACTACTACATATTTTGCTGACAGTGGTTTTATAAACACAAATGCCTTCTATTACAGTGATACGGCTAGTAATCTCGGTAAGATTACTATCAAATACTATTATAGCAATGACAGTGACAATGAAATCCCGTATGATCTTAGTACTTTTTTATGCGGGACGTACATAATAAAACCTAGTCTTACAGTTGACTCTGAAGACAAAGAGTATAGCGCACGCATTTATAATAATTATAACATTACATTCTCAAACGGTGATCTTGAGATTACAAGGAAAGAGGTGATTATAATAATTGAAAATCTCACTAAGATTTTTGGTGAGCCTGATGTTAATATTCCATTCCTTCTAAAAAATCCCAATGATATAGTAGAAGGCGTGCCTATTACTGGAGTTCCTGGAAGACTTGCTGGAGAAGACGTAGGACTTTATATTATTAATATTGATGCTTTATCTCAAAATAACACTAACTATAATATTGTGTTAGAGAATCAAGCATACTATTCAATTGTAAGAAAAAATGTATACATAAAATTCAAGGAGAGTCAAAATAGCTATTACAATTCAAACATCATAACCCGCGCTTACAATGGGCACTATCCAAAAATCACGGTAGATGATTTTGAGATTTTTGATAGTAATGACAATGTTTACGAAGCGCTTACAAAAGAACTTGTAGAAATTAGTCTTGAAAATTCGAATTATTATGCTGGAGATTATATCATTAATGTACAACCATGGGCAGAAGCTGAGACTAACCATCAGGTTAATTTCTATTACAGTGGCAATAACATATACAGAATAACTACTGCTGTATTGACTATAGACGATTTCATCTTAGTTGAGAGTGGGAGTGAGGTTTCTAAAAATGATGCTTTACTTTATTCACTTCCATACATTGGATCTGATTACACTCTGTCAGTACAAGTAAAAACCGAATCATGCATCATTCTATATGATGATAATGATCATGTTATAACAGACAATTTATTAAATCCACAACGCGATTTGATCAGTGTTATACCAGGATCCACAAAGGTCTCATATTCTGGCACATATTCAATCACTATTACTGGTGTTACAAACCCCAATTATGTAATACAAAACAAAACTATAGTTGTTAATTATGAGATTGCTAAGAAGAAATTAATAATAGAGCTTATAGATGCTGTCTATGATCCAGATACTGACAAGTATGTACAAACAAGAGTTTACGACGCCGCTCCAATCATACTATATTCCAACACAAATTACTATATAAAGGATGGCGATAAAACAATAAACAATGTTAATGTACAGCTACAATTTGTAGGTTTTGATCAAGTAACACCTTCTGGCGTATTGTACGACACTAAAACAAATGAGATAATTGGATATGATCTTGAGATCTTACCATTTAACACAGTAGTTGAACGTGACAATTATGTTGTTGAATTCAAAGTACCAAATTATTCTGTAAAAGTTATAAAGAGGGAGATACAAGTCACGCTCTACGAGGCAAATCTAACTAAAAAATATAATAACACTGCACCAAAGATTGAACGCACACATATGTCGCTATCTGACACTAGCACTAACATGGATTTTAGTGCCCTTAAATTCTCGTTCATTAGAAATAGTGAGGCATATAGATCAAACACTGAAGTCGGTGATTATAGCATAGTTTTAGAATGTGATGATCCAAACCACACAGTAGTTTTAGATCGGGATTATATGTATACAATAACTAAAGTTAGTGTCACTGCTGATTATAGATCAGCTATGTTGAGCATGGTATATGACGGCTCTAGTTATTCTGCAACAAGTTCACTTATCTCATACAGGTCAACTATAAATGGTAGCATCACACCAGCAGTTAGAACACTATATGACAATTCACCATCTGCAATTAATACTGCTATGGCAGTCTTTAATAATGCATTTTTAAGAGCTTCTGAAATTAAAAATGGTGCCTATAATCTAACAACAGATGCCCTCGCTACAATAGCTGCGATTCAACTTAATAATCTGCTAACAACTGTTAATGGGTTAGAGACATATTTAAACACACTAAATCCATATCTTTTTAATGAAGAAGCAATTAAGGCATCAATCCAAACTTATCTGACAAATCTTAAAACATTAATTCAAAATGCGAAAAACGCAATTGGATTGCCTATATATTCTCAAAACATTGCTGTAATAAGATCAACTGCAGATTCCTTATATAATGTTTTAGATTCTATCAATTCTTATGTTATTGTTTCAGTAAATGGCGGGGCTACTGATGTAGGTGAATATGATGTGACGTTTACAACTTATGATTTTAATAGGGATATTACTATTACAGTTAGTAGCACTTCTCTTCCAAAACTTAAAATAACACCTAGTATTATAACCATAACAGTTAATGGTGGTGAAAGTATTTACGGTGAGGGTTCTCTTCAAGATTTAATTAATTCTATTACGTACTCAGCTGAGCTTAAATCCTTACCGTTGGATTTAAATAATATATCTAAATATCTAACAATTAGTTTTGAATTAAACACTAATGAAACATGGCCATATCCAGCAAATGATGAGTATCAAATTTTACCGACGATTATTATTAATGATTCTAACTATTCAGTGGCCCCAATTACTAGTAAGTATTATAAGATATCAAGGCGCGAGGTATGGGTTCATTGGCTAGCTTCCTCAGAGGTAGTTTATGGAAATTCAGTCAAGAAAGAGATATTTAATCCAGTCTATTTAGAAAATTATACTCAAAACCAAGCCACTGGAAAAGGTTTAATTGAATCGGACAAAAATAAAGACATTACATGTAGAACTCGAAATTTTATCGCGTATAAGATAGTTAATGATAAGTATATTTTAGTAGATAACTTCTTCAATGCTTCCTACATAGCGTCTAGCGGGACATATATAATTGAAGATTCTGGATCCACATTATCTGTTAATTCTAATTACACAGTAATGGCTATTAAGCCTTTTGATGATGCAGATAATATTTTAAATTCTAACTATCACAAAGTGAATATTGTAAAAGCTCAACTCTCCTTAGCTGCATCCGCTGGTAATGAGTTAACGAGGACATATGGTGAAAAATTATCTTTAGTATACATTGGGTTCACAAATGGTGATACAGCGGATTTAATTTTAGGGAGTGATTTTTTACCCAAAACGACTCAAGATCCAGATAATGTTGTGTCTAATTTGAATCTAGAAGTAGGTAGTAATTATGGAAATGTAATATTTGAGACTCCTACATTACCAATGGAAAATTATTATTTTGCTAATTTGTCTAATATTGAATATAAGATTAGTGTGCTACATGCAGCACTTTCGATAAAACTTGTTGGGGTGAATGCTCCAAACAAAAATGTGTTCACAGCTGTTTATGGCGCTACGCCTGTACTCAATACGGATTATGAATTTTTGTTCACAGGATTTAAAAATTCTGACGATACAATATCAGCGGATATTTCAAATAATATAACAGTTAATTTCTTTAAAACTGTAGCTAGCAAAGAGCCATTAGCTGTTGGTCGCATTAGCTTAATTATTTCTTCTCTTCAAAATCAATCGCAGTTAGTGCTGAAAAATTATACCATGGAAATCGAATCAACTGAATATGTAGTAACTCCAAAAACGATTCAAATCTCTCTAAAAAACAGCATTAGTGTCTTGGTTGGCACAAGGATAGAGCCACAAAAGTTGGTTGTAGTTTATTTTGAAGAAGAAAAAGAACAAGATGGGCTAGTAGAAACAGTATGGGCGGTTGGTTCTGTTAATTATTTATCAGGTGCCTTTAATGAATATGACATAGATATAAAAGGATTGTTAGAAACAGATTCAATCGAAACTGTATTTAAAACTTTATATACAGATTTTGACCCATCTTATCAGTCAGGAACCAAGCTTGAAGGTTATTTGACTTCTGGACCAGGTAAATTAATCAAATGTGGGGCGACATATAATAGCAATCTTATAGGTACGCAGGAGGCCACGCTAAATGGTGTCGAGTTTTTATTACCTGTACCTAACTACACTATAGAATATGTGCCTTTCGAGCTTATAACTCATGCCAAAGCTACTTCAATTGAATTAAACAATGATAACTTATTATTATATGGAAACTCATATGATCAAGAAGATTTAGTGTTTGAATTTGTATATTCGAATGGGAATAAGGCCTCATTCAAAATATATGAAAATAATCAAAGCAATTATCTTAAACTTGAAAGTGGGTCAATACCAACCACAGTTAATGTGACTAGCGAATTAGTTGTTAAATATAGTAAAACTGCTAATATATCTGATATTACTAACTTTACAAGTATTATTATAGCTGGAAAATCATATGATATTGAAAATATTGAGACAGTGAATGTTAATTTCTCTGATAGTATGACATATGTGACGGCAGTGACTCTTTATCCTACTAATACTACTGTTTATGCGGATGGCAATTTATTTGTTGATGATACTACCGATATTAAAATAGAGTATGGAGAGTTAGTTGATGCAACTAATTCTAGTGCTAGCATATATTTACTAAAATCATCTCAGTCAGAAGTTAGCAATCAAAACTTGTATACTGGCGATTTTGATAGATATGATACAACCATCAGAATAGTACCAGAATATGATAAGGCTTATGCATTTATCATGAGTATTTATGGTGTTAACATATTTAGTAATGATGATACTAGAATATTATACAACCTTAATTTTTTTGAAGGTGGTGTATATTTAGAGATTATTAAGAATACGACTAGTATGTATAGAACTGCCACAATTAAGACTAGTGTTGACATATTTGATGGATTCACACATAATATAAAAGTTTATGTAAATAAACAGTCGAATTCACTGCAATTAATTTTAGATAATGTATATGTTCTTAGTGACGGAGTCACTAACATAGTTTGGGATAAAGAATATTTAATAACTTCTACTACCGAAAACACAGCGAGCTTACAGATTACCAATGCTAAGTTATGGATTAGACATTATGAGGTTGCAAACCAGGGTTACAAAGATTCATCTGGCGCGATTGTCATGCCTTCGACTGGAGCTAAGACATTCTACTTGACAAGTGATTCATATGGTAATCAGAATACAATGAACATCAATCTTACTACACTTTTTAAGGCACAAGTTAGTACAGGTTCTATCACATACAAATATTATGTAAACGGATCCGAAATTACTGCACAAAACATATATTCATACTCTGCATATATGGGACGTTATCTTGTCTCACAAGCGGTACTGATGAATTCAGTAGAGATTGATAGAGATTCAATTTGGATTTATTTAACATATTCGAGTGATGTGATAATAAGTGGCGGCGAAGGATTGACACAAGTCACAAATGCAAACCCATCACCATCACAACCCGTTACATTATTAGGTTATACACCAAATGATACCGATTCGAGTAAATATAAAAATGAGTCAGCAAGCAGGTCAGTATTTACGGCCACACATTCCTCTGATCAACAGAGATATACAAAGATAACTACGGAATTTAGTATTAGCCGCGCTAAAAATGAATCAGATCAATATAGATCGGAGGTTAGTAACAATTACATAATACTTGCAACTAATAGTGTTAGCAGTGCATTATCGACAACAGCCACTTCACCATTTGTTGGTTATTATGGGATAGGGCTTGCTATATCATATGATACTAGTGGAAATACTACTACGAGATTCCATATGATTTTCAATAGGAGCGGAACATTTAGTAATTATTACACAACTATATCAATGACATGGGATCCAACTAAGGTTTATATAGTAGAGCTCATAATCAACCAGGTATCAGAAGTCGTGTCACAAGCCTCAATGCAATTGAATATTTATTGTGCAGGAGCACTCTCAAATTCAATTCTTGTGAATAGTGAGTATCAGTTTGATTATATGAATGCTTCAGCTAGTCAGCGTGTATCTCGAGAAGATTTGACATATGTTTTTGGTCTATCAAATACTCCTGACAATACAAACGGTCCTAGACTTGCTGGATTCTCTTTATCTGATACACGTATATTATTAAGACGCATTGTCATAGGCGAAAATACTGGTGAACATGATTACATTATAGACAATCAATACGTACAAAAGCCTATTGACAAGTTAAATATAAATGCTACAAGCACTTCTACTATTGAATTAGCTGATTTTAATTCTATAAAGTATACTGGTAGATTCAATGTATTATCGTTAATATTTAATGCTACGGAAATTGAAGAAGTGAAGGATACTACATTCAAATTTAATATTATAAGTCTTGATGGAAATAATGTTATTACTATTTACTATGATAGTGGTACTCTTTCATATAGCTTTAAGCTAAGTCAATATTCATTTGAAACAAATAAGTATATAATTGCGACTGGTCTTAATTTGTTTGATGGTAATACGCATAAGATTTCAATTGAAATTAGACGAGATGATGAGTATACAATGGCGACATCACCTGGAAGAATGGAATCTGCAGGAGGTTCTGTCCATTATAACAAATTATACATAACAATTGATTCAACGGGTTATGGTTATGATACTGAAGTATCTAATATGATATTGATCCCATATCTAGTAGATTTGAGACACTGGTATGGAGGTGAAGAGAAAGGTACTACTAATGTTCCTGATACTTTCTTATCTCCATACATGACCCCACAATTAATTATATACAATCTTAACATGAATATATTCAACTTTGATGCGTCGATACGTGCTATTTATATGACAGAAGGCAATTAATGATAACTGTATCAATTATTGGTTTGGGTGGTAGAGGTAGAATATACGCTAGCAATCTTAAATCCAATCCTAATGTTAAAATTGTGGCATTATGTGAATTGAATGAAGACATTCTAAACACACAAGGTGATAGTCTTGGTGTTGATCCTGATATGAGATTTACTGATGACACTGAATTCTTTAAAAAGGGCCTTTTATCAAACGCTCTTGTAATTGCTACTGGTGATCGTGATCATTATTCTCATGCAGTCAGTGCTTTGAATATTGGTTACAACTTATTACTTGAGAAACCAATATCTCCTATTAAAGAAGAGTGCGAAGAGATTGCAAGAATAGCAACGGAGAGAGAGCTTAAGGTTGTCGTTTGTCATGTTCTTAGGTATTCTGGATTTTACGATACGATTAAGCAACAGATAGATAATTATGCTATTGGAGATATTGTCTCAATTAACATTACAGAGAATGTAGGTTATTGGCACTTTAGTCATAGTTATGTGAGAGGAAATTGGAAAAAGGAATCTGAATCTGGGCCGTCAATCCTTGCTAAATGTTGCCATGATCTGGACATGATATATTATCTGTCAGGTAAAAGTGCAGTATCTTTATTTAGTGTTGGGTACAGAAAAAAGTTCTTACCAAACTTGGCTCCAGAGAATGCTAGCGAGTATTGCATGGATCCTTGCCCAGTTAGAGCAAGCTGTCCATATGAAGCACGTAAGATATATTATGGATTTACTAAGTATACAATCCCCTTATTACTAGTTAAAATTAAATTGATAACTGGAAAAGGCAAGCCCAGGTACAAGGATTTAAAAAATGCACTTAAGAGCTCACCCTATGGAAAATGTGTTTATAAGTGTGATAATGACGTAATTGAGAATCAAATAGTTGCAATTAATTTGTCTGGAAACGTTACAGGTTCTTTACATATGAATGCTTTTTCGAAAAAGTGTTATAGAGAACTTCATGTAACAGGTACATTAGGAGAGATTTCAGGAAATGATAAGGATGGGAAGTTTAAATTGAATGTTTTTGGAGGGCCAACAAAAGTCATTAAAGTTCAATCAGGGAATTTTACTAACCATTTAGGTGGCGACAGTATGCTAGTGAAAGATTTTGTTGATTTTTTAAATACAGGAGTAAAGTCAAAAAGATTGTCTACTATAAATGTGACTCTTGAGAGCCATAGAATGGCATTTGCAGCAGAAGAGTCTAGAAAAAACAATGTGTCTGTTTTAATGTAACTCTAATTTATATTTCAAACAAATTTTATTAATTTTTATATAATACAACTTTTGAATGGTAATACCTAATAGTTGGTTGAAAAGTAGTTTTTAATTAACATTAACTATTCCTATTACTAGCAAGCAAAGATTGCTAGTTAAATTAGTGTGATTTTATATTCGTCGACACTTCGGAAGACATAGATAATCAGGTAATTTTACGTTTTTGAATAGCCACGCAATGACTTTTTCGGGTTACCATACTGTCACTCTAAAACCAACAGTAAAAATGAATTTCAAGTATATTGCATACTTGTTTGACTTGTAAAAATTCAGAGCGCAAATACAAAGCAGAATAAACGGCATAAAAGTATATAACATTAAAAGACAATCCTAAAATACGCAAAAATTTATTTCCGTTGCTTGTGATGAACAACAGTTAATCGGCGACTATCTTGAGGCGAGAAGCGCCAAATTGACGCGATACTTACGAACAAGCAAATGGCATACACCATGCGCGAGTATAAAAAATCGCTCATATACGAATACGTCAAGGGCAAAAAACGAGTAAAAATGGAAGGAGCTCAATTAGAATAATCAAGACGTCTATCTGCTTTTTCGATGATAGAGAGGTTAGCGCAGTTTGTGACGAACTGAGCTCAAAGTGGTGGTTTTCGGTACTTGACGTTTCGGACGATAAACGGCGAGAGCGATTACGACAAGAGCCGACACTACTTGAAGTACCTAAAAGTCAAAATAAAAAAGAGCAGTAGCGAGTTAGGTAGTGCCACTACCCAACTGAAACTGACCGCGCTCGACGGCAAGCAATACCGCTCCGACGTGCTCGGCTCTGAGGACGTGATTTCGCTTGTAAAGTTCATTCCGAACAACAAAGCGACGAAGTTCCTCGACTGGTTTTTATACAGTCTGTGTTTGCAGTTCAAATATGAAATCAAACAAAATTTTTTTTAAATAATTGCAGATTTATTTTATTTTGTTTGTAATTTTTTTCATCAATGATAAAATAAGCATGCGGCACCGCGGCATCAATAAGTGAGGTATATTTAAAAATGCATATTGATGTATTAGATCCTAACTCCAAACCACGTTTATGATTGTCAAATTCTAGACGAATAGAGGGTAAATCAGGAAATAAGACTACACATATGTGGTATTGTATTTGGGTCCACTTTCTAATTACGATGATGGACAATCCTATGTCACGCGCTATTTTTTCAACAATAAAGGAATATCCAAAATGGAATGAATCACAGACATTAGAAATATTTACAGAGTCATAAAGAAGATAATAATTTTGTTTGGTATCATTAGGCCCGTCTCAATATCAATTTTGCCAATTGCGGTGGCAGAATTTCGTGGTTTTCCCTGTGCATTTCTGAAATATTTAGTATATTTATAGACAAACGGTTCTCGTTTATAACCAGCTTTTTTAATATGTATGCTTTTTCAAGTGGGATAGGGATAGGCTCTTTCAAATTCAATTTGATAAACCTCCTGTAGTTTTGTATACTATATATGATAATTTTCAGAATTCATCAAGCATAAAACATCACTTTTAAAAACTTTTAGCATTAAAATTGTTAAAATTTCAATCAAACATCAAGAAAATAAACAAGTTTCTCCATTTTTGCTGGGATTTTTGGACAATAAAGAATTAATCATTCAAAATTAACAGTAATTTAATTCATATTGACATCAAAGCATTTGAAATTTGAAAATATATAAACTATACATTTTTGATACATATTATGTTGACATATCATGATCTTTTCATTTGTGATCTGTCTGCTATATAACAATATGGAATTAAGGTTATAATAATTTGGGAAAAATACGGTATGTATCGAGGACGAAATTTCTTTTGCTATCCCCGAAAGTTGGGAATTTGGTGCGATTCAAAACTCTTGTCAACTATTGCTGGGGAAAAACACCGCCGCGTACCGAGTCAAAGTTTTGGAAAAATGGAATACACCCGTGGATTTTTATTGCGGATATGGTTGCTGTTGGTGTAATTGAGAATACAAAAGCAAAATAAGTGCTAATGCTTTTTCAAAAGCCTTTAAGGAACGATTAAGCAGGGCAAACGTATGAAAGCCTAGATGTTAAAATTAACATTAGAAAAATGTCAATATTTATATTATTTTATGCCTCACAGCCTCTAATTCATTCAATAATTGCTCTAGATACTTAAGATAATACATTTTGCTTAAATAGCAACGGTTTTTTTCTGTAAATCATAAGAAAACATCCTGTCTTTTTCAATTTAACCTGTTTTTTTGGCACACCTCTCCTCTCTATAACTTACACTACGTAGTTTTCCCATTGTTTTTTTATATATTTAGTAAAATATAATTAATAAAGATCAACTTTAGCAAAGATACTGTTTAAATACCATTTCTAAAACGTTTATGTCAGCATGACCGTTATTCATCATCATTCTTAGTGAACATTTCGAACTTTTTTCCTTATTGGATTGTCTCCAATGTGTTAAAATATTGTATGCACATTTTCTTAAAAATGCATGCATCTCTGCAAGAAATCCCTTGCGTGATCGGCATTTGTCTTCTCCAAATATAACATCCAAAGTCCAATGTAAATTCTTTTCAATACCCCAGTGATTACGCACTGCATTCTTGAATGTTCCGCAGTCATCTACCGATGTAATAAAGTATCTTGTTTCGTTAGACGCACCGCCATGAATATATTGCAATTCACTTACAACTGCTCCAATGCTAGTTATTCCATCCCAATCATTATTTAAATTCAAATCTTTAATATCATCTATATAATAGTAGCTTCTTTTATCAATTCTACCATGTCGACGCTCTCCTGTCACCATAACATTCTGTGCATTATGTAATTCAATATTTTAAATAAACACATCAAATTTATTGATTAATTTGCTATATAATTTCTTTTGATTACCCTTAACTGTTAGCACGTATTTGTTATCCTTGCTGGTTATTCGGCTTGCTACATTTTTCTGTGTATCCACGGCATCAACTGTAATTATAGCTTCTTTTAATTCTAAACTTTTTAGTAGTATTGGTATGGCTGTTATTTCATTTGACTTTTCCTGGGTTCCTGTTTGATTGAAAACCAATTCGTTTTAGCCCCTTAAGCAGACACTATATATAAATTTTCATCATCTTTTTATGAGCTGATTTAATACATTTCAATCTATACTAACAAAAACTCCTTTGGTAGATTCTGTCAAAGACTTTGCAAAATTTAGAAAGCAGTTTGAAAATTTTTGGGGATCACAGGACGCCATAACTCGTTTTATTATATCATGTGACGGAGTTCCATTTTTAAGTTCCATACCTAAATCTTTTCGCAAATATTCAATATTACTTTTCAATAAGGATTCAATATCTATAAAACACTTATATGAACAAGCTATTCCAATGATGCACATTGCAATTATATCTGTTAGCAGATGTTTTATTTTACTTTGTTGACGGCTACCTTCTAACTCAGCAAAGTATTTAACTGATTTTATAGCAAATTACAAATACATACTCCTTAGTATAAACTTTCAAATTAGGATGACAGAAGCGAAATTACTCTATATTTTGTCACTAAAATGAATAATAAGTTAAGCAAAAATTGAATCATAAAATTATTTTTGTCAAGTAAAATGACATGATATAACATATTATGATAATGAACCAATTAAATCAAATGTAAATTTGGCAAAAAAAACATGATCTATTCATTTTAAGAAAAATCATGCCTATACTTGTTTGTTTGAGTTTAAAAATTTATATAAAAGATTTCATGCGTTCGCCTTGACGATTAAGCCTTAAGGGGGCTTTAATTATGAGCTTCAAACTAAAGTATGGCGTGTTTCGTTCATGGGAATAGATGCTTTCTATAACGAAGCATTATTTCTATTTTTTTGTATTTAGATAGGGAGGAAACTCTGAAAGAATTTTCATTCTAAACCCTGCCGCTCATATCGCAAATGGAGATGCAAAAAATGCAATTAAAGGAAATACCAAAATTCCACATAGTTAGGCGACCTTTTAATTCATTGCACCCTACGTTGCAGTGAGATGGCATACTTTCCTGTATTGATACATTTAATCCTTATATATTAGAATATAATCGTTTTGAAAACGAGTTGGTAACTCTCTGCAAAGAACTCCCTGACCGCATCCGCAAATCTATCTTACAATACGAATAGATGGCAAACTTGTGCCGCAAGACTTGGCGGACGAGCCCGCAACCGAGCTTTTGGCGCGAGTTACAACTTCGCATAAATCCCATTATCAAATTGCAGATGAACCTTTTGCAATTTTCCCCACTTGGAAATGGTATGCGCTTGGCAACCTTGTTTCTGTTATCGGAGGGGTTTCTTACGATAAATGCGACGTTACGAAAAACGGCATTAGAATTTTGCGCGGTGGTAATATCCAAAACGGCGCTTTGCTTTTAGAAAGTGACGACGTATTTTTGCCGACAAAATACAAAGACGGTGAGAATTCCATAAAAAAAGGCGATATCCTTATCGTTGGGTCAACGGGAAGTGAGACGCTTATCGGTAAAGCGGGCTTTGCGTTAAAAGATTTCGAAGATACCCAAATCGGAGCTTTTTTAAGAATTATTCGTCCTCGATCGGCAGACTTCATTGAGTACCTGCATTTGATTTTCAAAAGTGATTATTATTCAAACTATATCCGAGGTAAAGCCAAAGGCACAACTATAAACAATATTAAAATCAAAGATCTAACCGAATTTGCCGTGCCTATCCCGCCGCTCAACGAGCAACGGCGCATAGTAAAAACTGCGAGCGAGATACTCACTATAACTTCAAATCTGCAAAAACAACTTACCATGTAACGATTTTATCCACTATTTCCTTTTGCTCGCTTGTGGTGCGGCGGAGATATATTCGCGTCGTTTCTATACTCTCGTGTCCCATGAGGTCGGCAAGTAATGCGATGTCGTTATATTTTTCAAGAAAGTTTTTCGCGTATCGGTGACGGAATGAGTGAGGGTAAATAACCTTTATATCAAGTCCGTAGTTTGCGGCATAAGTTTTCAGTTGTTGGGCAATTCCTCGTGTGGTAATTCTTTCGCCGAAACGGTTCAAAAAAATGTATCCTGTCCAGATGCCCTTTTCGGTGAGCCATTGCTCGGTTTCGGCTTTCAAAAGTTTGGGAATATATAATCGCCGCAGTTTGCCGCCTTTTGTGTAAAGGTCAAAAAACCCCGCTTTTACATGCTCCGCCTTTATTTGAACTAATTCCGAAACTCTCGCGCCAGTCGCAGCCAAGTACCACACAACGAAGTACCACTCCGTGTTGCCGTCATTTTTTAGTTGTTCTTTGAAAAACTGATAATCGGCATCGCTAATAACGTTTTCAAGGAAGTTTTTTTGTTGCACCTTAATGAACTTTAATTGCAATTTTTCTTTGCCGAGGAACAATAAATACGTATTAATTGCCATTAGACGCAGATTGACCGTTTGCGGCTTGTAATGCTCGATAAGGTATCCCTTGTACGAGAGTAGATTCGCCTTTGTCATGCTTTCGTAATGCGCGGTATAATAATTCGCCGTCCACAAATACGAAGTGATTGTGTTTTCCGAAAGGTTCGACTTCCGGAGGTGTTGCTCGAAGTCTTTTTCCATTTGAGTATGCCTCTTTTAATTTATTCGGCATTATTGCCGTTATAAAAGTATAGCACAAACAGATTAAAATTCTTTGTTTATTGAAACGATTATCGTATATATCCCATTATGAGAAGATGCAGGATTTGCCCGACGGTTGGGCAGTTGCACGGATTGGGGACGTGTGCAAAATATTCAATGGCAACAGCATTAACGACGACTATAAAGTCAAAAATTATACGGGCTTAAAAAACGGATATAACTTTATAGCGACGAAGGACGTCGGTTTTAAT
>JAIRMA010000077.1 GCA_031259085.1 Christensenellaceae bacterium | reverse complement strand
ATTTTAAGTATCTAGAGCAGTTATTGAAAGAATTAGAGGCTGTGAAGCATAAAAAAATATAAATATTGACATTTTTATAATGTTAATTTTAACATTTAGGCTTTCATGCGTTCGCCCTGGCTTCTCCTTTGTATTGTTATAAATTTCACACCTTCACTATTTAGTTTTGCAAGGCTTTTTAATGTTGTGAATTTATTATCAAATACTACATATTTTACGGTTTGCCCTGTTCTTTTGTAATAAGTTTCTAAAACTCCAAAATCACATCATCTTGATTAGCATGCATTATCGTAGCATCGCTATATGTTATAATTCCAGAGTCACTGTCTTGTGCAACCACTGTTTGAAATGATGTCACAGCTTTTCCACGCTTCCCGCTCCAGTTTTCCTCCATCCCTAAATCATCACCATAAAATTGAATAGCGGTATAATCAAGATTTTGAGTATCAGATAGCAACCCATGTTTTGCAAATATTTTGTTTAAAGTTATTAAAAATTCTATGTTTTTTCTCGTGTTATTGATGAACTATATTCTCGCATGCATGTGCCTTTCGGAAGAACATTCAACGAGGCAAATGCGCCTAAGCTTCTATCAAAACACCATGCATCATCATGATGATATCTCTCGGTGCCTGCAAGTTTTAACGCGATATGAGCTAGAATCATGCTTAGTTTGCTTATGGTTTTTATCTCAGGCTATGATGACTCCTCAATTGCTTTGTCTAATCCATACTTCTAGATAAGTGGCAGAAACAACATAACACCAGCGGATGGTGCCATAAATTCTTCATTGTCTGAAGTTTGAGCATTTTCCACGATTCTTGAATTTTGTGCAGAGCTTTGATACCAACAATCCGATGCGGCTCTATTAGACCACAGAAAACAACGTAAGTTACAACAATCCAATGATCCTTAATGGTACAAACAGGTAGTGATTAAAGAATTATCAAAATGCGTGATTTAGGTCAAGCAAGGCTTTCTTGTCTGCAACGTCAAGTTTACGGCATTGTCTCGTTGTGAAAAGGACAAAACAATAGCGCTTTAATTCAGTCGTTACGGCGAGTCATTGATATATCCGTACTATTTGACCATATGTTTACGGAGGGCTATACAATATAGCGGTGAAAATTGATAATCGCGGGAATTTGCCGATAAGTTGCATCGTAAAAATCGAAGCGAATACCGATACGCCGTTTTTTTTGGATTTCGTAAAACGATGTGGTGGTTTAAGCAGACAAGGTATAATGTTTTCATTCGTTCTGGTAGCTTTGTTACAATAAATTCAGCGCTGGAAGCGCAGGTAGCAAGCCTTTATACCAGCGTAGCGCGGGAGAATATTTAGTACTTTGATGAGAGAGACTACCGCTTTACAAACTTCATCACAATCACGAGCGACATTTCATTGTTTTTAATGACCGTTAAAAATACAGACTACGGTCGTAGGACACTTCAATATAGTTTGCAAAAAGAAGTGCTATGAGGTTGCATTTAGAGCTAAGTCCCATCGCGCAGGATTTCAAGATATGCACCGTATGAAAAAGTGCGGTTGCGGCGGTTGGGTGAGGTCTTATTGAGTATGCCAGTATTGCAAAGTTTGTTTACCGCAATACTTGTTGAATTAAAACTTAAATTAAGAGCGGAAGCGGTTTTTGCAATATTGATAATAGGGTTTGCCTCTAAATAATTTAAAAGCCTGAGAAGATTTGCAGAAGATCTGCCTGACTTAGTGAGAGCGGATTCGTTCTTAGTATGCAGTGCAATCAGTTTTTCAATTGCCGTAAGCGCGTCTTCCGCCGATTCATACACAGCTTGCAAAAAGAACTTGACCCATTGTTCATAATTACCAGTACGGCGAACCTCACTCAGGCGGTCGTAATATTCAATACGGTTTTTCTTTAGAAAGTAGGAAATATACAGGGTGGGAGAGGTCAAGACCTTTTTCTGTATCAAAAACAAAGTGATGAGAAGCCGTCCGACACGCCCATTTCCGTCAAGGAACGGATGGATAGTTTCAAACTGATAATGGATTAATGCAGCGCGGATAAGGGTGTCGAGAGAATCGTCCGCATTCATGTACTTTTCAAGATCAGATATTGCCTCTTCCATATCGAACAGCAGCGGCGGGATAAACCTTGCGTTTTTCAGCATGCTACACATACCGCCAATCCAGTTTTGAGAACGTCGGAACTCGCCAGGTGTTTTCTCTCCGCCGCGAACATCGGTCAATAGCACCGTGTGTACTTCCTTAATTAGGCGGTTGCAAAGAGGAAGTTCTTTAAGGCGGGCAAGCGCATACTCCGTCGCTTTTATATATTTGATGACATCAGCGACATTTCTATTGGTGTTTGCCTCAATAAGCGGGTCAAGTATATCCTCAAGTGTTGCTTGCGCTCCCTCGATTTGGGACGACATCAAAGCCTCTTTGCGGATATACATCGAAATAAAGAGGTTAGTGTTCGGAATAAGCTGTGTCATCTTATCAAGAACGGCAAGCGCCTTGTTTGCCTTAATCAATAATTCTATGGCTTCGTCATCAAGAGCCAAAGGCGGGTTCGGAGGAAGCGGAGTAGGACAGAAAGACTTGTATTCGGCCTCTCCCGATAAATTTGTTTTATATGTGCCTGAGCGGTTTAACATATTATTGTATCCCTAAACTTAAATTACACACATATTATAATTATTTTATTTAACTTTGTAAATCTAAAATGAAATAAATTAGATAAATAATTGCTCTTATTTCGGTTTATTCTGTCAAAACACAGTATATCGGTGGTGGACGTAGAACAATATCGAGTATACGGCCGCCAATGATTAGCGTTTATCGACGGCGGGAATTGTCAGAGATTATAATATTGATTTCGACTTTCTGGCCAACAACACAAAAACCCTTAAATGACGGGTGAAGCTTATGCTCAAAAAGGCGATATCATTGCGATAATAAAGGGTAATAACAAAGTGGGTTAGAGTGCATTACGTCGGTGGACAATACCAAAAAGACAATCAGCTTTAGTTCCATTAGGGAACTTTTTGACCACAAGGTACTGAACGTATTCTCTTATACCAACTTTATCGGGAAAAAGTTTGACGCAATCGGCGCATTGAAAACGATTCTCGAATATGCTTATGTCAATTCCGATGATGTTCAGCGACTTCTGCCTTTGGATATTATTATGCAAGGCTGCGCACAAGGCGCTATGTGGTTGGTTGAGTCGGGAAGTATGAATATTCTTGATTTTATCCATCAAATGTTCGACAGCTACAGGGTATATGTCGAATTCGATCTCAAGGCAAACACATGAAAGCTTAAATGTTAAAACTAACATTAGAAAAATGTCAATATTTATATTTTTAATGCCTCACAGCCTCTAATTCTTTCAATAATTGCTCTAGATACTTAAAAAAATACATTTTGCTTAAATAGCAACGGCTTTTTTTGTAAATCATAAGAAACCATCCTGATTTATCCGATTTAACCTGTTTTTTTGACACACCTCACCCTCTTTATCTTACACTACGTAGTTTTTCCATTGTTTTTTATATATTTGGTAAAATATAATTATAAAGTTCAAATTTAGCAAAGATACTGTTTAAATACCATTCCTAAAACGCTTATGTCAGCATGATCGTTATTCATCATCATTCTTAGTGAACATTTCGAACTTTTTTCCTTATTGGATTGTCTCCAATGTGTTAAAATATTGTATGCACATTTCCTTAAAAATGCATGCATCTCTGCAGGAAATCCCTTGCGTGACCAGCCTTTGTCTTCTTCAAATATAACATCCAAAGTCCAATGCAAATTGTTTTCAATACACCAGTGATTACGCACTGCATTCTTGAACGTTTCGCAGTCATCTACCGATGTAATAAAGTATCTTGTTTCGTTAGACTCACCGCCTTGCTTAATAGGCACGATATGGTCAGCCGTTGAATCCTTTATTGTTTTATTTTCTTTCAAACATTCCTGAAAAAAGCGGCTGCCGTTGAAGTTTTATCCGCCTGAGCTACCCCCAAATAACCGAATAATGAAAAAGCCTGACTGTCTTTATCTCTGCCGAACTGATTATACTGTTTATCCACATGCTACCTATATTTCTTAATACCCCTCAAGCGTCAGTTCCAGATATCCCAAATATGCACACGGCTTTTTCAGTTTGTACAGCATATCCGCGCTTTCTTCGACAAAAATTGTCTTTATTTATATTCATTCAATTTTATAATATTGACCTTAACAGGATTTTCAGTTATAATTTATATTCGCTTGTATTTTAACCGCTTTTCGGAGGTCACTATGTATATCAAACGCCATATTGAAACCGTTGTATCGGACTTACTCAAAGAGTACCCATGCATGCTTATTTCTGGTCCGCGTCAGGTGGGTAAGACTACTCTTATACAAAACCTGAAAGAGGATAAGCCGCGCGAATATATCACGCTAGACGATATCGCGTTGCGCTCGGCGGCAAAATCAGACCCAAAAATTTTTTTACAAGACCATAAACCGCCGATATGCATTGATGAGATTCAATATGCGCCCGAGCTTTTCCCCTACATCAAAATCATTATCGATAAATATCACCGCCCGGGAGACTTTATCCTGACGGGTTCTCAGATTTACCGCCTTATGCGAAACGTATCCGAGTCACTTGCAGGGCGTATAGTCCTTTTAAATATGCAAGGCTTCTCTCTTTCCGAAATAACCGGTTTGCCAAACTTGCCGTTCCTGCCCGATCGTGATGCGTATATAGCCCGCAATCAAAAGGATCCGCTTGACTCGCCCGCAGTATTCGACCGCATTTTCAGGGGAGGTATGCCCGAGATTATCAGCGGCTTGCATTCCGATCCAGCAATGTTTTATTCGTCATATATCTCAACCTACCTAACCCGCGATATCCGCGATATAATGCAAGTGGATGACCTTAAGTTTTTCCGTTTTTTGACTTCATCTGCAGCCCGAACCGCGCAAATCCTGAATGTTGCCGAAATTGCCCGCGACGCCGAAATATCCGTTCCCACGGCAAACTCATGGCTGAATATCTTGGAGACACTGGGTATTATATTTTATCTGCATCCGTACCATAACAATCTGTTAAAACGAACGATAAAGAAACCAAAACTATATTTTTACGACACGGGACTCGCCTGCCATCTCGCCCGCTGGATAAGCGCGGAGGCACTCGCAAGCGGCGCGCAAAACGGAGCCATGTTTGAAACCTTTGCGGTTTCGGAAATTATGAAGAGTTATTTTAACGCAGGGCGCGACCCTTACGTGTATTACTACCGCGATACGGATATGCGTGAAATTGATTTGATTTTAGAACAAAATCAAACGCTGTACCCGATAGAGATTAAAAAAGCGTCTCACATCGACCGCAGGGTTGCCACTACGTTTAAGTTGATTGAAAAATCCGGACTCAAACAAGGCTTAGGCGCCGTCATCTGCATGAATGATCGGCTTGGCTCCATAAATAAAAATACCGTTACTATTCCTATAACCTCCGTTTAACAGGCAAAAGATAAAAGAGTGTACCACCGCTCCTTCTTTGCGCTTGCACGTGCCGCATTCCCTTATGAGCTTTAAGCCGTTCCCGCTTCTCTTTCCTGTGCCGTATCGGATTGTTCAACCCTACATTTCTATTATGGGACTCATTAATTAAGTCGAGAAGTTTGCGCTAAGACCTATAATTCTAGCTTTTCACAACCTGGAAATCATGATTTTCTTAGTTTATATGAACAGAGAAATTATAATTATTTTTGACTTAAAAAGATTTGTCAAAAAGGAATTTTTCTTTTTTTAAGATAAAAATAGCCGAAAATATACTTTTTCGGCAAAAGGGCGGAGTTCTCCTACTTGTGATTAAATTATTTTATTAAGGATTTAGTTTTAGTGCCTTCGACATATCATATGCTCTTGCGACCATATATTAATACCTTGGTTATTTTCTTTACCTTTATATCTTGCTTTAATTTGTCTCTTTTGATAAAAACACTCTCATACGGTGCTATGAGTTTTTAGGAATCTATCATAGTTTTTATTTTTTGTCTTCATGTTGCTTAGTTGAATTATCATTGAGTTAAGCCATTTTCCTCTGCCTTTTGTTTTAGCCCTAAATATCCCTTATCTGCACAATTGCTCCAGATTTAGGTAATATTGACTCTGCCGCTTTTATCTAGCACGCTATCAGATGTTATTAAAACATCAATGATTAATTCTGATCCCATATCAACTAAAACCGTTTTCTTATAACTAAACCAAAATTCTTTACTAGATTTAGCACCAAAATTAGCGTCGGTGTTGCTAATATATCTACAAGTCATTTGTTAGATTTTTCCTAGATTTTTTATACTTTTTTCACAAACGAAGTATTTCTTTTAATTTTTTTTTGCATCCAAATAATTATCGTCCCCCATTGCTTTTCTTACTATGCTAACTACAACATTAAATGAATATTTAGCTCCTGACTCATAATAAATACCATCTAGAGTTATGGCTATGTTGGCTTTATTTTTCTTTGAGTTTTTGAGGACTATATTTCATCTACTAGCCCATTGTATTTCTCAGTTTTCTCTTCATCACTAAGATATGTTATCTTATCAATTTATGCTCTTAGTTGACTATGTATCACATCCATGCTTTGCTTTAGAAATTCTTTTACCGTTCGCACCACAGCGAATGTATTCTTTTTCACAACTACTTTTGTTGCTAAGAATATAAAGGATTCGTTCCCTGTCTCGCTCTGCCCCTGCCTAAAGGCTACTTCCATCCTCATTTTGCTTAAATTCGAATCTCGTTCTCTTTAAAAAACTATCTAAAGCAAAATTACTCATCCTCTGCTCTAAATCATAAAATAGCTAAAACGCCTTAAATCGACCGAAAAAGTCTTGAAAATGCCCCTAAATAGTAAAAGTACTCACATTTTATCATTCGGATAAATGTGAGTACTTTGTTGGTGCGGACGATGGGACTTGAACCCATACGGTGTTACCATACGCCCCTCAAACGTACGCGTCTGCCAGTTCCGCCACGACCGCAAAAATACTCAAAATTTATGATAGGATTTTATTTATTTTATCAATTAAAGTAAATTATGTCAAATAAATTAATATCATTCTTACAATCTATCAAATATTAATCCTTATTTGTGATCTTGATGTATCATAATAAATATGCTCCTATTGTAAAAACTCTATATAATAATTGTCTTGTTTTCTATATTTTTTCACTGATATTTTAGGCAAATAATGTTATAATTAAATAAAATCGTTTATAATTAGTTGTCTAAAATATTAGAAAACTTATTTTTGAACTCTGATTCCATTCTTCTATTTTTAATAAAGATTAAATCAAGTATTAAAATTAAGTTGATTAGATGACAATCGTATAACTTTTTGTTATTTAGAAATAGGTGAATATTATGTCAAACATTGATGTTATAAATTCTGAACTAATAAATAATGATACTGTATCTTCGACATTGTTTTTACCATTATATGGTAGAATGATAGCTAGTAAAAAGTTCCCTGATATTTTAACGGACACTACTGCTGAGAAGCTTTGCAATACTATCCCGTATGATTTTTCAAAACTCAAAGAATCATATGGCAGTGAATATACAACAGCATGTTGTTTAATCCGCGCGTATCGAAATGATTGTTACATTAAAGAGTATTTAAAAAAACATCCTAATGGTGTAATAATCAATCTAGGGGCTGGTTTAGATGACACATTTACTCGCATAGATAATGGCCGAGTCAACTGGTACAACATAGATTTGCCTAATGTTATTGAATATAGGGAACATTATATACCTAAACAACCACGAACAATGAATATTAGAAAATCAATATTTGATTATACGTGGTTAAATGATATCAAAACTAACGAATCGCCTGTGTTAATCATTGCCGAAGGTCTGTTCATGTATTTTACACATGAAGAAATTAAAGAATTATTTAATAGAATAATAAGTAACTTCCAAAGAGGGCATTTATATTTTGAGGCATTTTCAAAAAAGGGTATTGATTATGCAAATAAAATTGTTAAAAAGACTGGGAATTTAAACTCCGAAATGAGATTTTGGATTAATAAGCCAAATGAGATTTTAACATGGTCTAAACGAATAAAGAGCGCAACATGTACACCTTATTTTGATGATTTTAGTAAGTATAAGAAATTCAAGTTTTCTACAAGATTCATTATGAAGATAACGGATATTTCAAAACGCTCGAAATTTGTCACAATTGTATGGTGAATAATAATATACTTGATTAGCATTTTTTCTATCTAAATCGAGTGGGGGTAAATCACAAGGTTTTTTCCAGCTCTCTCCACAGCTGTACGCTTATCAGTAGCGCCGCTCATTGCAACTAAATATATTGTTGCTATTATATTATTTCCATCTTGTCCTTAGCTAGATAAACTACTGCTTTTTTAAGTAATCTCCGAAATTGCGCCGGTACTCTCCTCATTAACAACTTCTGTCTACTGACTATCTAATTCCACTTTGGCACTATAAATTGTTGAGTAATCACTAGGGTTTTAACTGGTAGATATGACCTCTGCTGACTTCTTGCAATTCGTTGTTTCAATGGTTATTCGCATGTCTGATCATACTTTAAGTCTCAAATCATACCTCTTTAATCTGTCTAATTTACTGTATATGTTTACGCTCATTGTTCGACTTTGCCTTACATGTAGCTTTATACACATACAGTTTTTTATTAGATTCTGTTCGTAGATCAAGATTTCACTACCCTACTTAAAACTACACCTTATAAAGCACATGAGCTTCACTATGCGGCTAGCTATATTAGTACCACCGTTTGATATTTTTATCCGTGAAATTTGCTACACTGTCATCGCAACTATAAAAAAAGACATCAGAAAAGCTGAAGTCTTTTTTATTTTATTGAAGACTAATACGATTACTTATTTTTTTTGTTTCTTCATCTTCAGTCGGAAGAAGAGCGAACCCTTTTGCACATATATTAAAGTTGATAGAGTTATGCCGTATGAGAAAGGCGGATAAGCCGACTCACTAAAAGAGGTTGGCTATGCTTTGAGAAAGCGGGACATCTGCAAATCTATACGATAGTGGATGCGTAATAATGACCAAGATCTCATTTAAGATCGCTTGATAAAAGGTTTTGAATTCGATTAAAGGCAAAAACGCGCACACTACGAAAAGTAAGTCGGAGAGATTTTCCGAAAAACTGCACACTACGAAAAGTAAGTCCGCACTGAAGCGTTTGGAACATTTGAAATTTACAAGTAAAAACATGGCTCCTTAAGCCGCTAAAATCGATACAATCAACATTATCGTACCTACATTTAATGCATTATTGAATCCATATTTTGTACATTGAACTATTCTGGATCCATTTTCATGAAGTGGTAATAAGCGATGCAATCGATGTATCAGCACTGCGCTACCTACTTTAACGACAATGTTCGACCTATATTTCACACATTGTTAAATCTACATTTACAACATTTGCTTGACAAAAAGGCTTATTTGAGTATAATAGATAGTGAACGGAGGAGTTCTATATGGGAAAATACTTAAATAGACTAATCGACAGCACAATCGAGGCGTCACTCAAGGAAGCGGGGTGCGTTGTAATCGAGGG
>JAIRMA010000053.1 GCA_031259085.1 Christensenellaceae bacterium | reverse complement strand
CAAGGATAAAATTATTAAAAAGCATAGTGGATAAACGCAACAAGACGGAGGGTGAGCAATGAAACCAGAATCAATGGCGAGAATTGAAATATATAAAAAACTGCAAGAGGTAGGTTATGTATAACAGGATATGAAAACATTTAACCCTAACGCTTCTTTGAGTGTTGCCGTTCGTGAGTTTCAAACAAAAAGCAGACGCGTCGACTACCTCATTTTTATTGGCGGCAAGCCCGTTGGCGATATCGAAGCTAAGTCGGACGATAAAGGCGATGTACTTCTAACCGTTACCGAGCGTCAAAACGGTACATAGAAAGTGGGTTGAGTACAGTACATAAACGGTAACTCTTCGTTTTGCTTACGTCGCTACGGGTGTTCGCACTTGTTTTTGTGATTACGGCGACGATGCGAGAACAAGAGAAGTTTTCTCTTTTCACAGACCTCAAAAGCTTGCCGATCTATTAAAAGACGATTCGTCAGCTCGCGCAAGAATGAAAGTTTTTCCTGAATTGGACGTGTCAAATTTTAGAGATTGTCAGGTAAATGCGATTCTGAATCTTGAGAAATCGTTCGGCGAAAATCGCCCGAGAGCCTTAATCCAAATGGCAACTGGCGCGGGCAAGACGTACACAGCATTATCTGCCGTATATCGGCTTTTGAAGTTTGCAAAAGTCAAAGGGTCTTATTTCTTGTCGATAGAATGAACCTCGGACAGCAGACGTAGCAGGGGTTTAGAGCGCATAAGCCAAACGACGATGCACGTTCTTTTGCGAATTTATATGACGACCGCAGATTAAATTCGTCCAGTATTCCTCAAAACGTGAATATCTGCATAAGTACCTAAAATCCTAAATTTTTTTTAACGACAAAATGTCAATTTTAAATAATTCAAAAAATTCTCTTTGTTCTTTTGTGATAGGTTTTATAATGCGTTCATTGTTTATATAAATTGAACGCCATTTTGAAAGCAATTCAGTTAATTCTTTAAGCGTCATTTTTTTGTACAAGCCAGTTTTTGACATTTTTGAATGAATTGCTGATAATAAAATTAGTGATATAAAACCAATAAATACTTTGTTTTCCATTAGCTTCTGATCATGCACGCACAATCGACCTACATCCAAATCACTCTTATGCCTTAAAAAACCTTTCTTAACCACGGCTTTGGCTCGATATATTTCAATTGCCTTTTGAGCACTATCTATATCATTACTGATGAGAACTAGATATCCAGCATTATTAGCTACTTTATCAATAAAATCCTCTTTGAAATTTACAGTGTAGCCAGAATCAGCTTTGGCCGACCTGCGCATGTTCAAATATTTTAAATGCTATTCATACTTGCTACTTTTGTCAAAATTCTTTTCTGCTTCTGCTTTTAATATTGCCGCGTCTCTTATTAATTCTTCCCTTTTATTAAATGCACATTTTGCATCATAACTAATATGACAAAATGCTTTTTTAGTGCCATTCCATGATTTAATTTTTGTTTTCAATCGTAATACATTATCACATACATAATGGGCATTTTCCATATTATTAATTGTTTTTTTAATGCTTGCAACACTATCCCTTGCAAATGCTGTCGAAAAGGCACTGCTATTAAGAATTTTTTGATTTTATCGTCTTCTAATAGACTGTCTATGTTCTTTTTTTGAATAAAATCCTTTGTCTGTAACAATTAGAACAGATTTGTTTTGTGTAATATGGTCAAATTGCGCTAACGTTGTCTTCAGTGTGGTATGTCTTTTATTCTTCCAGAATAAGCAGTTTGATATATTGGGATTTGTGATTCTCCGCCTATTAACAAGCACATATTAATTTGTTTTAAATGATCACCATCTTTATTTATACCATATTCGGCATCATCAATGTTACCAGAGTACGTTGATATAGAAGTAATATCAAGCGCTAAATATTCATTTTCGGATCGATATTTGGCCCATTCCCTATAGAAGTTATCTCGCATTTATGAAGTAATTAAGTCTATTAATTCACTTGTGTGTTGTGACGACATAGCCCCCACAGAAAAAGAGTCTACGTCTTCTAACCATTGTTTACAATATAAAGCAGGATCACCTTCTGATACTAAATATACTGCTAAAATAAAGACTTTTTGCCAAAGTTTTCCTAGGCTTTTAATTAAACATTTAATTAGTCCAGATTGCTCTGCTAACGAATTTAAAAACGCAAAAAGGTCAAATTTTTCATTTCACATTCATTCAAATCGTCAATAGAATATAATTTAATATTTGTAGGATTGTTAATAATTATGTTTTCTTTTCTTTTCTCATCAATATAGGATTGCTTAAATATTCTAGCACCAGAAATTGGATCTGTTTTCCCAACAACTCTTCTTATACTGCGAACTTTTTTATTTTCACCTCGAAATGATATGCAATCATAAATATATACATACTTGCCAACTTTATTTTCCATTAAATAACTCATATACAGACTCCTTGAAATGTAGGTATATTAATTATCCCTCAATTTATCACTTTGTAAAGTAAAATATACCATGAAATCAAACATAAATTACGACTTTTAATAATTTATTTCAAACCACAATGAGTGTAGGTACAATGAAATGCGGGATTTGAGGAAAATAATTTACGGGTTTTACGACGATAAATGCACCTTTTCAAACTTGATGCACAACTTGCACTAGCTGGTTTACAGAATTTTTACGGATGACAAAAAAAGATGACAACAATCAAATGCTAAAAAAATAGTGGCTTTAGACTAAATATTTAAGCTTCCTTATGTGATATAAAAATAAGCACAAACAGCACACAAATTTTATTGGAATATATAACCATTTTTAATGAATGCAAAATTTAAATCTGCCGTTTATGTTTTACCTCACTATTTTAGCTTTTTAAATTTAATTTATAGAGATTAACCTACACACAAATAAAAATTAATCAGTTTATTTAGATTGTCTCGATTATATTCATTCTACAGAATATTTTCAAATTGTATCATCTATTTTATAAGTCTCCTTATAATAAAGTCTATCTTAGCTAGTGATCGTGTTTAGTTATACTTAGACAAAATATATTTCTTTTCATTCTCAGATAATTCGTATAAATCAAAAATCTCATCATCACTTAGCAATTTGCTATCATCAATAG
>JAIRMA010000014.1 GCA_031259085.1 Christensenellaceae bacterium | reverse complement strand
TGATATAGATTGGTCTAAAACCGTGAACGAAATTGATGAGCAATTGTTTAGAAAATATGATTTAACTAAAGAGCAAATCGAATATATAAATAAATATATTGCTGATGCTATAACATAGGCTTTTTAAAAGTACAGAAAATTAGAATAGTTTTTTATTCTACTCAATGAATGTTTTGATTAAACATATGCAACTTTTACATGGTTATGTCCCTTGTTTTGTAAATATTAAATTTAAATGTCATTAATTATTTAATTTTACTTAAGGACAATGTTATGATACTGGCAACTTGAAATTTGATTATACTGGTGAAACTTAATTTGTTTGCACACAATGGTGGTATGTCCTTTAAAAATTGTTTACTCAGTAAAACTATTCTTAAAAGAGGTCCAGGTTATATCATAATCTTTTTCTCTATCACAACAACTAAATGGCGGGTAATAATCTATGTTAACTACTTCATTCTTAGAAGTCAATGTGCTATCTTCAATTGAGAAGTTAATACTACCACGTTTAAGTCTTATAACATCCGCCCATGAATCTCTTACGTCAGCTGAAATTGCAGTAACCAGGGCGCTGTTGGACGTATATATCATCTTACCTTTTTGATCATACCATGTACCTTCATCATTTTTTTTGAATGTCTCAAAATATATACGATATATTACCTTCAATTGTTCAAGTGTAATGCCCAATGCCATGCTTGCTAATACATCTAATTCAATTAGTGCTTGTCTTCTTTCAAAATCAGAGCGCAGAGGTGTATTTCGATTCCATTCATTTGTTACATTAAAACGGTCATTATTAAGTCTACTATCCTCCTTTGCCCATTTTATAGTGAAATATTTATGATTATAATTAACTTTCCAGAAATTTGAATAATGTTTTGTTACGCAATTTAATAATAAGGCTCTTCCAATTATTGCATCGCTATATTTTGAGTCAATTAACGGTAATCTATTAATATCATTATAAATTTCTGTCCCAGCGTTAATAAATTTTATGAGGAAATCGTATGGAATAGTCATAAAACAGCCTAATGACAATAATAGGTCTTTAGCCCGCTTAAAGTGTATTGTGAATAGAGAATCTGTTTGTTTCATTCCAGCAGGGATTAAACAACATACAAGTGCTCTATCGCTACTTTGATCAGCTCGCCCAGTTATACAATAGTCTCTTACGCCTCCACTATTGTCGCTTGCTTTTTTTGAGTTATCTGGTTTTTCCTCATCTATTTTTTTGTACCTATAATGCACCCTAGGCAAAAAATCATCAGGGATGTTCCCTAAGTTAACACAACTGTAATCTCTATTTGATTTGAAATCTTTATCTACGCACTTCGCTATTGAATTAGCAATATCTATATTATATTTTGTTAGCACGGTTTCATTAATAGATAAAGGAAAATCAAAATATTTCTCTATGCTGATGTCTAATTGTTTATCTACATCATTATTTATATTAATATTCTCGATTCTATCAAGCTGAGAAAATCTTTTATGATTATCAAAAATACTCAAAACGTCGATTATGACAATATTATTAATTTCAGGCAATTTAATTCTCTTCCAGTTTTTAACTCCACAAGCTTTATCAAAGCTCGCTAATATTCGTAATTCATTTTTTCCGATTTTAACAATTCTGCCTGCTTTTTCGAACATTTCTAACAAGTCATTCTCTGTTTCCAAAGTAGTGAGTTTCTTTTCATTATAGTCATGCATATTCTCATAACAATCATAAAATTCATAAATCTGTGTTGGATTTCTTAAATTATTGATGCACTCAAAATACACCTCGTGTGCTTTTGAAAAAATATTTATACTTATTGGATTATTAAAATGAATCTCAGAAAATTCCTTATTTGCATCCTCAAAGAGAAATCTATACCTTAATTTACTATATAATCTATCGTAATAATTTTCAGCTCGTGTACTCAGCCAAATGTCCTCAGGTAAGAGATAGGATATAACTCCTTGATCGCGTACAATATCAAAAGACATGTTAAGAAAATACATATATATATCAGGGTCATGACGATTTTCCATCTGAACACGTGACAATATATATGAATTATAACTGTATGAAATGAAATTAGAAAAACAAAAATCACTTCTATATGCGCTAATGAATTTTTTGGACTTAGCTGAATCATCTTTTAGAGCAACTCTGATTTTAGCAATATCCTCTAAGGTATTTCTTCTAACTAATACCATTGGATTGTCTAAAGACAAAATTGCCTTTTCACTAGGTTTAATGCCCTTCCAGGGGGGATTACCTAATACCAAATCGAAGCCGCCGTTTGTATTGAAAACATCAGCAAATTCCAAATCCCAATGAAAAAATGATCTCTCAGCGGCTACATCGCAAACAACTTTCACAGCTGGATATTTGAGTGCAAGTTTTTTTATCGTATTCATATCCCTGTCAGAGCTATTAGCATTATCATCTACTCCTTCTCTCCTGGATGATAATTTTTTTTGTCCTGTTTTTATTATTGTTTTTTTTGTAACGCCATTATATTGAGTTTCAGTTCCAGCGTTAGTTGTGATATTTTCGGTATGATGTTGGCCTAATAGTATATTCTTTAGTCGCTTTTCAAGTCGCTTTCCAGCTGTATTCGCGGTCAATAAGGTTTTTATATGTAATAAATATCCTGATTCAGTAGGCAACTTGTTCGTTTTGTTTGACGGCCAATACCATAATGCGCACCAATAATCCATTATAAATTTTAATATTTCATAGGCTGTATCGACTGAATCCCCGTAACCCTCAAATTCGTTTAAGTCATGCCCATTCGTTAATTCATCTTTCCAATCGTTGTTTAAGCAAATATCAGACTCCTTAACACGTTTTCCGAATATATCTAAATTGCACGTATTATCGTAAATTAACTTTTGTTGCAATTTGCAATGCTCATCCCATAAATCATCAATAATGTCAGATAAGTAAAGTAATTCTTTAACCTGGGCATCAGTATAATCTTTTCTAAAACTGCGATCCCAGTCATTTAATTCTCGTGTTTGTATGTCATCATCATAGGAGTGAATGATCTCATTACTATTACACATATTAATATCACCTAATAAAAAGGCATAGATCTCGTCATTTTTCCTAGTACGTCCCTTTTTAATTTGTGTATAAATCCAACCGCTCTTAAAATATGAGAAATATCCTTTTGTCATGAGCGGAACTTTAACGACGAAAAGTCTCGCGCCAACTAAAGAATTCGCATTCCTCAAATTTAATCCAAACGATGGATTTACATTACCATCAGATATAGCATTAAATGATATTGAATGTTTAGCTAATTCATATGCCCGTGTGCTCGATTCGAGCCCATATATATTTCTGCCTATGATGTAGGTTTTAACTCGTTGTAATTCAACAAATTCTTTTTCATCTGCGATGATTTCATTTAGCTCTTCCTGTTTTTTAATTAGATATGCAGTTGCAATTTGATTTACTGCTTCATTTAAAAACAAGCCACAGCCCATTGCAGGGTCACAAATTTTCAAATTTAATATGTCGTCCGCGTTTTTGTCTAAGAATAATTCCTTTAAAGCATATCTCACTATTGTTTGTATAAGTGGCCTTGGCGTTGTGAATGAAGCTGTATTATTAAATGTCTTGATTGTTTGCCTAAAAACAAATTCCCCTTCGTTGTAAATGGCCAACTTATTATTTCTATAGACATGCTCATTTTGATTATAGTTTTTAAAAGCGTCTTCCCCAACAAAATAACCAGCCAAATCATTTCCAAGCTTATCGTTAGCATTCTTAACTTCGTATAATTTTTCGGTTACAATAGTACCTGTATATAACAAGAACTCCTCGAAAATGTCGATTATTTCCTCTACTGTAATATCTTTATATGATATTAATGTGTCAAAATCACCATCTCTAATTACTGCTAATTTATTAAGAATATTCCTAATAGTTGAAACTCTGATTTTAATATGAGCGAAATGTGATGCGGTTTTAGTATAATCGAATAGATTAGCAATTAATGGAGTCATATGCATGTTATTTAAATTAGCTAATTCATTTGTATTCTCAACGTTAGGCACTGAATATAGAAGCGCATTATGCATTAATTTAAAAATTAAAGTCAAAGTTCTGTTTGCATAATTGTTCGATTTTGATTCATATTCAAATGTGGAATCTTCGTTTAATAAATCCATTAATCCGTCTATTGTATATGACTGAGCAAAAGCAGTTTCCTTCGAACAGAAATCATACTCCTTTTTTGATTCTAATACTAAAATTACAAGAAGTCTAAATAAATATTCTAAGCAATTAATAGTTAATGTCTCACTATCAAATGGTGGGATTTTACTCTTCTTTTCGTAGTGTTTATTATAATACAATACCTCCTTACCTAGAATTTCAACAACCTCCCTTAGATTATTTTTGAACTTATATTTTAGACTTGAAAATTGTTTTTTGGATGCTTCAGTAAATTTATCGACACGTGGGTGTTTATCTAGCGGATTTAAGTAATCATTATGCAAGAGTGCTGTAACTATTTTGTATGTTGATTCAGAAGCATTATTAAATATTTCGTTATTATTAAAGTATATGTATTTCCTATCAAACCACTTTTTCTTATCAAAAAGATACAATCCGTCTATCGTTACACAGACTAAAAATCTTGGTGGATTCGGAATTCTAAATATCTTTTCAAACATTTCACCGTTTGGAATTATCGTGACACTCTCTTTAATTTCCCCTGTAGATAATTTAAGGCTCCGTGTATCAAAAATAAATCTCTTAAATATGTCAGGCGTTTGGTTATCACTATTAGCTATTTTTTCTGGATGTACTAGTAACACCCATATTCCATTTTCTTCGTTTGTGGTAAAATAAACTGGCACCTTGATATCTCTAGATACAGTTATGATGTTCTCTAAGTCATTTTTAAAACTAATATCGTATTCTAGAGCCTTTAAATAATTGTTTGCCAACTGCATTATTAACAACATGCGTGTTATTGCGTTATTAGTTTTTACATAATTATCTCTAATCTCAAAATACGCTTTAGCAGTACTTTGTAAATTCTTCCACGGTGTTTTTGGTATTGTCTTCCGTAAAGCTGATTTGGTTTTTTTTGCAAAGATGTCTTTGAGATCATCCTTAAAAGAAGTATTTAAATAATAATTTGTGTAATATTCATAATTATTTATTCCTCTAAGATCTATGCCCATTCTGTCTCCTTTGCTAGGTTATTTGTTTGATTTCACTATTAGAGTAATTAAAATCATCTAAATAAATTTATCTTATAAATGAATCAAATCTATGTTGACTAACACTAAATTTTTGTATAATATCCATTCGAAATAATAAAGCACGATTAATGCGTAAAAGTGCATACTCCAATGACCCTTTTAAAATATAGTTTACTAAAGTCAAATTGTCTAATGTGAAAACCGTATTGTGTCCTATATCATACTATATTTAATGGATCATTCTATATGAAATTCTCTAATGAGAATAAGAATGATTTTTACTAATCAATTAGGTCAGGATAGTATTGATTGCTTGTCCTTAATGATAATTGTCGTTTTGCTATAATTACTACATCATTAATAGAATATCCCTGTATTGCTAAATACCATAATGTTTTTTATATTACGATATATGACTAATTAATATTTATATACGTTTGAAGGATTCTTTTATTAAATCGAATTTCTCAACATAAAATAATTAGGTCTGTCTATAACACACAAAACTGCGAAATAATACACAATCATTAATGTATTATCTTTTATCTAATGTTTGTAACTGAAACCCAACATTAAAAAAAGAGTAATTAACCTGAAATTAGAAAGATCGTTGATTTTTGCAAATATAAAATCACGAATTTCACGACCATATTATTATAACATTTATGTAAAAAAAGTCAATTATATGAGATTTATAATATCCATATTCTAAAAGACTTCATATTCTATATATGCTTAAAATTCTATTAGTAATTTAAAATGTACTGATTTTGATAAAAATTAATATTTCATTTAAATAATTTTATCTTGTAATACTATATTTAAAATATTTCAATTGAATTAATCGAAAAGGCCACAATATTAATGTGGCCTAGTATTATATGTTTATTTATCATTATCTAGAATTAATCAGCAAGGAGGACAATTCATGGAACGTTTGCATCATTTTTGCCAAAACCAGTCATCAATAACTTTCTTAATTGACTCCTTTAGACTGATAACTTTAATCTCACATTCTGCTATTATGTTTGCCTCATCTAAAATTGTCCCGTCCTCTAGTGATACTATGATCCTACCTAGAATAGCTCCTTTGTCAATTGGCGCTTTAAGATCGTTTGGCATCTGAAAATCAATATGATATTTTTTTGTATCTCCCTTTTTTCGAAGATATTTTATACTTTTGTCTGCTCTTAATTGAATTTGTTTTGGCTCGCCTTTTTTTACATCAATCGTATTTTCTATGATATCATCTTTATTTATTATGACTTCCTGTATATAATTTGCAAAACCGTGATTAAATAGTGAAGCCACTTCTCTGAATCTAATTTTACTATCACTAGCGCCAATTACGGTTGCTACTAATCTCATGTTTGCACGTTTTGCTGAAGCCGACAAACAGAATGCTGCTGAATTAGTGAAACCAGTTTTTCCAGCATCACAACCTTTATAATTTCTAATCAATTTGTTAGTATTAACCAATTCGGTAATTCTACCATCAGGATGCAAAAAGTTTTCAATTTGTATAGAGCTAAAATTCAAGTATTCATTATGCTTTAGTAATTCACACATCATTATACTGACATCCCTAGCAGTACTATACTGGTTATCCCCTGGTAATCCAGTTGCGTTAACAAATATAGTATCATTCATTTTAAGCTCTTGTGCTCTTTTATTCATCAATTCTACAAATGTTGCCTCGGATCCAGATATTGCCTCCGCTATTGCTATCGATGCGTCATTAGCGCTACAAACAATAATACCTTTAATTAGATCAGATATAGTGTACATATCGCCAGCTTTTATATATATTTGTGACCCGCCCATTCCCGATGCATTTTCACTAACCATTATCTTTTGATCTAAAGACAAATAACCATCTTGAATATTCTCAAATGCTAAAAGAAGTGTCATTATTTTAACCATGCTAGCTATTTCGGATTTTTCGTTTGCATTATGTTCAAGCAACACACTACCCGTATCAAAATCTATTAAGCATGTGCTTTTTGCCCTCTCATGTGAATTAGGGATTTTCCCTCCGTCGTTTGTTCCTGCAATTGCTACTACTGAATTTCCAAAACTAAGAATTAGTGTTAGAAAGAACACCATCGCGATTATTTTTTTCATAAATTGCCTCCACAATTATTTTTTGCAAATGCAATTAAATTATACATAAATAATAGAAAAAATTATCACGTTTATTAGCCAAATCACAATATTAAAGAGCATTGAATATAATACATATTTTTTTGTTAAAGTTATGATAGGTCTTAATTCACATATCAGTAACAGCCTTCTTCCTTGTTTAGCATTATACGATCTAAATAAATATATTTTTGTTAAATTCCGACAGATTAATGCAAAATTTACAATAGTAAGCGGCAAAATATACAAAAAAGAGTTAATGATAGCAGGCCAAATGCTCACTAGAAACTGATTCAACATGTTCATAAATGTTATTTTTGATATAACAAAAATTCCACCATATCCGAATATATAAAAATTAAGATAGTTAATCCCTGCGAGAATTATAGGGATGTATATAATAACAGTATAAAAAATTAGTCCGCTTAAACTTAAAATGTAATTAAAATTATTTTCGCTTATTTGAGTAATGATTGGAGTATATGAACTTGTCCCACGAATAGTAATAAGAGAGAAAAATAATGCAAGCATACTTGATAACAAGCAATATATATAATGCCTAAAATTGCCTTTGATCTCCGATTTCATGTACGAATAGTTGTCTTTAAATTTAAATGCAATACGATTTCGTAGTCTAATTAAACTTTTTAACATGATCAATTATATTTTTAATCATGTTTTTTTATGCAAAAAAAATGGCGCAATTAATGCGCCATAATCTAATAAAATTCAGAACACATCTTATACTAATCTTTTACCAAGATTTTTAGCATCCTCAGTTCCATCATCAGCTTGTTGAACAATCAATGTCTCAATAACTTGAAGCTTATTTTCCGATGCAGTCTCTGCCCAGTTTCGCATCCATTGTCCATCGCCCCAGTCATAAGAACCAAACAAATATACTGGTTTTCCAGCTATTAAGGATTCAAGTTCTAAGTAGAAAGGTTCAAATTCACTTTCTTCCAACACTTCGTCTCCCATTGCGGGACAACCTAAAACAATTTTATTATACTCAGCAATTGATGCTACTTCAGCATCAGCAACATTATACACATCAACTGTGCCACCCGCTTCTTTTACACCATCAGCGATTGCATTAGCTAAGTTTTCCGTGTTGCCCGATCCAGACCAATACACTATGGCAATATCCTTGCTCATATGGATTACCTCCGATTAAAGTTTATTTATATTATTGTAGCACTTAATAATTATATTATGCGAACTAATTTGATTTGACATAGTAAGTATTAATATAGTTAGCAAATGCTAACTATTTAATTATATCGTCACATTATTATTTTGTCAATAAATTAGATTAAGTAAATTGAAGTTTTATAAAAGATAATCCAACTAGCTAATTATAATACTAACTCCCGTTTTGTACACGCTTACAGATCTTTCAATTGGCTGTTTTAATTCTACTTTTAAATCAACGTGTACAGTGTGATTATCTATCTAAATATAATATCTCTTTTGCTTTATATTGTTCCGTTCGACAGGTACAATTTGATTTGAAATTTTAAAAGCTTTTGCTTAATATATGACAAATTTTAAAACGACTCTCGAAACATATGTACCATCTATAGTTATGCTAAAATACTAAACAAATGCCGCTACTTGTGTAGCGGCATATTGTTAAAAAATAATTATTCAGAGTGAATCTGTTAGCTATTTAAATTAAATCTACTAAGAATATTAATCTTAGATTATATCGAATTTCTAACCAATCTTATTGTCCTTCATCGACGCCACCCTCATCAGGCTTTGATTCAACAACGTCTATATCAACTGTGTCAGTGATGCCCTCAGAATATGTCACAGTAATTGTAACATCTTCAGAAGCCGCCGCTACTAATGTAGCCCAGTTAGATACCATTTCTGCTGTAATCGGAACGTCTTCATCTTTAGATCCATCAGAGTAATTAACTGTTATTTTTCCATCAGTGGGGAAT
>JAIRMA010000098.1 GCA_031259085.1 Christensenellaceae bacterium | reverse complement strand
GTAGAGTCTTCGAAATACTGATCGCGTGGTATTTTAAAGCTAATCCAATATACAGTTCTGATATTAAGCATATTTGGTTATGGTCAAATTTTCCATATAAAAAGGAATTAACTGTTGGTGGTCGTGATGATGGAATAGATATAGTAATACTTACTACGTGTGATGAATATTGGGCTGTTCAATGCAAATTCTATGGTGAGGACATATATATTTGCAAGGACCTCGTCACATCATTCCTTTCGTTATCTAACAGTACATTTAATGCAAATGGTAAAGTTGCAAAATTTACTAATAGATTTTGGGTATCTACATCGGATAACATGTCAAAAAATGCAGAAAATATTTTAATTAAGCAAACTCTACCTGTTACAAGGATCACAAAAAATAATTTAGAAGATTCAGATGTCAATTGGGAATTATTTCATGATCTTTTAGAAAAACAGGAATTTCCATCAATAGCAAATTTTGATGCGCAAATAGCAAGGCCCAATGTATTAGAGTTACGTGATTATCAACGTGAAGCGATAAATAATGCATTAAACCATTATAAGACGAACGACCGCGGGAAGTTAATAATGGCTTGTGGTACGGGTAAGACACTTACATCACTTAAAATAGCGGAGGCACTAGCTACAAAAAATAAGCTAGTTTTGGTTTGTGTCCCATCTATTTCGCTCATATCACAAACACTTCGGCAATGGGCATTGAATACTGAATCAAAAGTTTTGAATAAGTTGTGTGTGTGCTCACATCCTGAAGTTACTAAAATGACTAGTAGTAGTGATAATGATGATGTTTTGTCAATGAATTTAATAGATTTAGGATATCCAGCGACAACAGATGCCAAGAGTTTATATGAGAAATATTCACATTTTAACAAAGATTATATCACAGCAATATTTACAACATATCAATCAATTGATGTTTTACATGAGGCACAGGAATTAGGACTTCCAGAATTTGATATAGTGATATGTGATGAGGCGCATAGAACTACTGGGTCTAAGAAGTTAGATAAAGAGGATGCTCTTTTTACAAAGGTACATTATAACAAAAATATCAAGGCTAGATTAAGATTATATATGACTGCAACACCACGGCTATATAATCTTGAAGCAAAAAATGATGCGAAATTAAAGGACATCATACTATGTTCTATGGACGATCCTAAAATTTATGGTAAGGAGATATATAAGATATCGTTCAGGACGGCAGTTGAAAAGGGTTGTCTATCGCCATATAGGCTAATGATATTAATGATTGATGAAGATAGTAATGAAATAAAAGCAATTAGGGAAAAATATGATGATTTGATAAGAGAAAACCCAGGTGAAAAGGATAGTCTAGACAATCAGTATAAAACTGCAGCGAAATTAGCAGGGTGTATTAATGCATTGTCAAAGAAATTATATGATAAAGATACTGATGTAATTTTTGATGATGATGATGCTGCTCCTATGCGGAAGGCTGTAGCATATTGTCAAAAGATTATCATTTCTAAAGCGACCGTGGATAATTTTAATAGCACATCAGAAGCATATTTGAAATTCAAAAATGATAGGGACGATATTGAGAAATTAATTAGAATTGAATGTGATCACATCGATGGATCGATGTCATCTGTTACACGAGACCAAAAGCTAGTTTGGCTTAATAATAACAACAAAGAGAGAAAACCGACTAGATGTAGAATTTTATCAAATGTACGCTGTTTGAGTGAGGGGATCGATGTACCCGCATTAGATGCAATAATATTTTTATCTAGCAAAAAATCGAAGATAGAGATAGTACAGTCTGTCGGGCGTGTTATGAGAAAAGCTGAAGACAAAAAAAATGGATACATAATAATCCCAATTATCATGAGAAAATCCGACGGTTCACCTGAAAACTTTATAGAAAAGAGCGATGGCTTTGATGTGATCTGGGAAGTTTTAAGTGCTTTGCAAGCTCATGATGAGATGATTGATGTGCTAATAATGCAACTTAAAGAAATAAAAGACAAAATAGCTAAACCAAAAGATGATCTAGTAACCATAGTAAGTCCATCGAAGTTAAGGACATATAAACAGTTAGATTTTTCAGATCCAGAAATATTAGATGCATTTTCTTATTACAAAGATCACATAATGGCAAGATTGGTTAATTCTGTAAATCCTAAACTCTATTGGTATAATTGGGCAAAAAACATAGCAGTATTAGCAAATGAGTATATTGATATGTTAACACGTCATTCTGAGAGTGATGAATGTAAAAATTTGTTTGATAACTTTATTAAAAGAATTAAAGAAGTTACGAATAACCCTAATCTTAAAAAGCCTGAAATCATAGAGATGCTAGCACAGCATAAAATAACAGAACCAGTTTTTAATGCGCTTTTTAGTAATTATAAATTCACATCTGAAAATCCTATTTCAAAAGAACTTAATAAATTTTTAAGTGATATCTCAAAATTTGTTGACTTAAAAGAGATAGGAGATTTACAGTATTTTTATGACAGTGTTAAAAGAAATGCTCAAGGAGCTACAACAAAAGCAGCAAAACAACAAGCTATAGTTGATTTATACAATAATTTCTTTGAAATTGCATTTCCAAAGACGGCAAAAGATTTAGGAATTGTTTATACCCCAATCGAAATTGTTGATTTTATAATAAACTCTGTAAGTGACATTCTTAAAGATGAATTTGACCGTACATTATCAGATGAAGGCGTAAATATCTTAGATCCATTTACAGGTACTGGTACATTTATTACAAGATTATTACAAAGTGGTCTCATCAAATTAGAGGACATTGAGAGAAAATATTGTCATGAAGTATTTGCGAATGAAATTGTGTTACTTGCTTACTATATAGGTGCAATTAATATAGAAACTACATATCATGAAATAGTAAACGCCGACAATTACAAAAAATTTAATGGCCTTTGTTTAACTGATACTTTTATGTTTAATACAATAGCAAAGAAAGGTGACATAATTGATTCAGAAAACGCTGAGCGTATATATGAACATTCTAAAAAACCAATCACAGTTGTTATAAGCAATCCACCATATTCAGTACATGGAAGCTCTGATTCTAATTTTGTTAAAATTAAATATAAAGAGTTAGATGATAAAATAAAAGACACATACATAGCAAAATCTGATTCTACGTTAGTTAAATCGATGTATGATAGTTATATACGTGCCTTTAGATCAATGACAGATAGAATTGGCAATAATGATGGTATCATCTGCTTTGTAAGCAATGGTGCGTGGCTTAAATCATCGAGTAATAGTGGACTCAGAAAATGTTTTGAAGAGGAGTTTTCAAAGATATATATACTCGATTTAAGAGGTGATGCTAGAACTCGTGGAGAGTTAAATAGAAAAGAAGGTGCTCCTGTCTTTATAGATGGAGG
>JAIRMA010000070.1 GCA_031259085.1 Christensenellaceae bacterium | reverse complement strand
TCAGACATCCCCATGCTATGCGCTGGAGGGCAACGGCCAGCGACCCAGCCACAAAGGAAGCGGCGTAAGTGAAGATGTCAGCCCGACGCTCAACGGCGTGGAGCAGCACCAAGTCGCCTACGCTATGACCACTGGCTGCTACACGCAGGTCTGCGAGGGAAGAGCACCGACATTGCAAGCGCGAGATTTCAAGGACGCGCCATTGTAAACAGCCCTGCCCACGGTATTGACCGTGCGGCAATGAACCAGGGAAAGAACGCACAGTTCACGCCATCGGTCAGCGAGGAGCAACAGCCGACCATTGTAGCCAAGGGTCTGGGGGCTGTGGTTTTCCGCAGTGGTCACGATATGTTGTTCGCAGACTAACCCCGATTGAATGTGCCTTGCTTCAAGGCTTCCCGCCCGATTGGTGTGCGGAGCTGGCAACGCCGGAACCTACTGATGAGGATATTGCTTTTTGGTCGGAGGGCTGGGAGATCCATCGCCTTGTTATCAGAAAGACCAGCAAGCCGAAGTCAGAAAAGCAAATCGTCAAATGGCTGCAAAATCCATATTCGGACGGGACGGCCTACCGCCTCTGGGTGTTGATGTATAATTGATTTGAAACGATCAGTATATCTAGTAAGTTGACACTTTTATACTGATCGAATCAAGCTACTTTGTTGGAGGACAACCCATGAAGGCCCAATACACAACAGCAACAACAATAAAACAAGCAGTGCATGAGAACTCAAATTAACCGATTTCCACACTAATAATAAATAAACATCCGCTTGTTATAACCTATAGCTCACGCTTTTTTGTATCCCTGTAAATTATTTTATCTGGGACACTTAATTTTAAGTTTTTAATAATTAGATTTGCTTCTTTTTGTGCTTCACTTGTTGTAATTTGTTTTTAATTGTTATAAGTGCTAGTGTTGCGATGAATGATATCAACAAATGACCTTGGAAAGTTTTTATCGTATGAGTTCTGAGTGGCAAAGAAGCCGTATCATTTTTTAACACATCAAATATTTGTTCTATAGTTTGTCTCATGTAATACAGTGGCATAACATTGTCACGTTCTAAAGCTTCAGCTGAAACCAAAATAAAGTAACCAAAATCTTCTTTATTTGCCATCTTTTGAGGATTCCGTTTCTCCTTGTTAGCTAATTTCTTAAGAGCGTATGCTTTTTGTTCTGAACTCATCCTGTCAAAATCTATTGTAATATATAAATAGCACTTGACATTATACAAAGTGAATTGTACTTCTTTCATAAAAAGCAATCTGTCTCCATACTTAAGACTATATTGATCACTAAGAAGATCTTTACCGTATTCTGCAATAATTTGCTTTGCAAGAGTATTATATGGCATTCTAAAAATAAACGATATATTGCTGTCTTGCAATTCTTTAACATTTGTCTCTGAACAATAACCAGCATCCAATATGCTGTGTTTGATATTCATATTTTGTCCTATAAGTTCATTTATGGTTGTCCTTAAAGTGCTAACATCAACAACGATGCCTGCAACATATCTGAAATAAACAGGCATGTCAGTATTTCGTTCTACAACATATATTAAACGGGTTTGTTTCTCTATAACCCCATTATGATTAGAAATTTTAGCATATTCAAAATCTATATTGTTATTTAACGATGTGCTATCAATTAAAACATTTTCAGATATTCCTGGTAGTGATTTAAGATATGTAAAATATAAATTAAAAAATATCTGCTTGGTTTCTTCTGTCCCTAGTCTCTTTAAAAACTCACTAATTCGTGCTGTCTGCTATTCAGCATTAGGATACAAATAGCGTGCGGCAGATCCGTTATACCATCTTTCGGCATAACAGTTTGCATTATAATCTAATAGTTTGAAAGCTATTAAAGATAAAAATGTGTCACTCTCATTTGGCATAGTTTTTTCAATAATATCTTTTAATCCTGAGGATTCTAAATGCATATCTAAAAACCAGACATCATTTTAGTTATAGAGATACAAAATCCCGTGATTTATAGATAAATGAGGAACGCCCGCAGGGAGAGGATGGAAACGCAGTTTCTGCGGGCGTTTTTTGTTTTCAGGGGGTATCGCGCAATCGTGCACCAAAATGCACCAGATCCGTTTTCGGAAGCGGCGGGTGTGCATAATTGCGCGAAAGGGTGCAAACCAAGGAGAAAACTGCCTCTCATTTTGGGCGCGCGCTTACCTATAAAATGCGAAAAAGCCCAGTAACACTGGACTTTTAGGGCAGATGAAATTTTATCAACTTCATCGTACTGATTTGGTGGGAGCGAAGAGACTTGAACTCATACATCTTTCAATACTGGATTCTAAGTCCAGCGCGTCTGCCAATTCCGCCACGCTCCCAAAAATAGGGAATAAAACCCTATAATATATTATTCACCAAGAACGTCTTTATATAATTGATCGACCTTCTTTTTGTTAATCGTTACGATGTTTTCATCCTTGTGGAGATCCTGAGAAATCAACGCATTTGTGAAATCATTGTACAATTTTGATTTTTTAGCGTCTTTTAAACTAGTCAAAAGAACCTTGTAAATAGTATTACTATTAGGATCACTTTCTTCTAATTCACCAGCTATATTTATTCGTGTGGTTTTAATATAGTTCAAAATTTCCTCGTCAGAAGCACCAGAAAGGAGCTCTACATTATTATAATCGGCAAAGGGTTTTAAACTAATCATTATTAAATGAACACCATAGTCTGTAAAAGCATATCCCAATTTATATCCATTCTCTCCATCCGAAACAAAGGCGTTACCAACATTAGGATTAGCACTAAAGACGGCATGGGCCAAATCAACAAAGGATTCATAGAATCCATTAGGATCATCAACACCTTCAGGTGCGATCAAATAACCAGTCGCTGAATTCATTATGCCCGAGTCATCATTATACTGATACATATAATTTTTAAAGACTTCAAGTGATGAACGTTGTGCGTCAGGAGAAGTTAAATTTTCTAGATTTTCACCAACAATAGCAGTGAGTTCAGCAGAAAGCCTACTATAAACATCAACAAATTTTTCAACAATGTAATTGCCATCACTATCTGTCATGTAGGCAAGAGATGGACAATCCGACTCAACGTGTTCAGGTTCACCATCTTCTAATTCTTCAGACATATATTTGCAAGGCTCATCAACAAGTCCTAATTCGTGTTTAGGACAGTCATAATCAGCATCATATGAAGGATTACTAACTTGGCTTTCTATAGAGTTTTTGAGGTATTCAAAATACACATTCTTTTCATCCTCATTAGAGGGAACTAATTCCAATAATTTCTTTTGAGCGTCACTAAAATTAAAAAGTATTTGATACACATAAACGTAGTTATTGAGATTTGGAACCACTGGGTGATAATAATATGCATCGAGATTGCTTTTGATTTCAGAAGCAAAGGCTATTGCCACCGCATCATCAACATCGTTTGTTTCATCGTACGTCTGTTTGGCATTATTATATAAATATTTAAACTCAGCAAGGACTTCTTTTTCCCAATAGTCAGAATCATAGGCCTGCATTAATTCTCTTTGTTTTTCAAAGGAAAAAGCAGAAGAAACCGCTGATTCAAAAGCTGAATCATAAACATATGTTATTGTTTTATAACTGTTAGAAAGGTTTTCAATAATCAAGCGATAAGCATCAATTTCATCAGCGTTTGCAGATGCGCTTTTTTGTAGCGCCGCATACTTCGCGTCGAGGTCTAGGATTACTAAATCATTAAAGGCCTCATCCCCGAGGGCTTCCTTTATTTTATCAACAGTAGCATACCTGTTAACAGAAACAGTGCCTATTGTGATAGCGTCCTCATCAGTTACTTCAGCTTTAGTTTCAGTAGCTCTTGGACTCACAACGCTATAGGTGTGTTCTAAAGTGTGAGTCTCATATGTCGTGCCAGAAGACGATATGATTTTTTCATCAACACCAATAACCATTGTAGAATCAGTAGCTTCTGCATCAGAAGCAAAAGCAGTCGTATACAATGAAGAAGGAACTAAAATATCGGATGCTTGTGTCTCATCGTCATAAAAGATATTGATTTTTATTTGATTTTTATCTATCTCTTGATTTACATAATATTCGCTTTTTAAGTACGCTAATGTAGACTCTGTGAATTCTACAGAAGCAATGTTCTCTTTGGAAATTTCATTATAAGCAGAAAGCACAGCTTTTTCCGCCGCTGTTTTTAGAGAATCATCTACGGAAGACTTAATTGAACTGTTTACAGAATATACAGCCGCATAATATTCGGCCCAGGTAAGAACGTCTTTAGGTAAAGAAACCGTTCCTTTGCCAACCAAGACAGGAATTCTTTTCTCATAATTTGTGGTTAAAACGCTCATAGCATAAGTTACCAAATATTTATTTTTGATTTTGCTTTCAACAACAAAATCCAAAGCCTGTTCTACGGAATAGCCATAGCTGTTTGTAAGCGTATAAGCATAATTATTGAAATAATCGATGATTTCATTGCGAGTAAGGGTTAAATTAATCCCGTTGTAACCTTTAATAGTATATAACTCCGCATTTGCTATTCTACCTTCATTAACTTTGAAGAAAGTACAGCCTGCAAAAAGCGAGGCTAATAAGCAAACGACGACAGCAAACGCCGCAAGTTTAACTATAATTCTTTTTTTCATGTTTTCTCCATAAAAGATATTCTATAAAGCAAAAGCTTAAAAGAATTGTTTTTTGAGTGCATAACATTATACGATATTTAAAAACAAATATCAAACAATTAAGAGTATAATAAATGAAAATTTTGAAAAAAAATCTATTGTTTATGAGAAAAGCGCAAGATAGGTTTAAAAGCGCATATTAATAATATTTCAAGACTCTTTATGAAAGGAGGGTTAGTTTTATGCAATTTTAATTTGACATATAAAACATTAGAGTGTATTATACTAATTGAATAATCAATAAAGAGTATTAAGGGTATTAAAAACAATGTTTTTTGAGAGCATACTCTATAAAAACAAAGAACTTATACTTAAGAAAGATGTGTTATGGAGAAATCGCCTAGCTCGGTCGATGGCGCACGACTGGAAATCGTGTAAACCGTAAAACCGGTTTCGAGGGTTCGAATCCCTCTTTCTCCGCCATGCAAACATAATCCGAACCCAATGCCCTTCGGCGAAGCGTTCGGATTCGTTGTGTTGTTGGAATGAATATCTGCCTACATTTCTCAATGGATTGCAACACTACTTGTAATTCATTGAAAAATCAAACAACTCCTTTGTCTATTTTCATCATCAATTTAAAAGAATCTTGAATTAACTCATATTTTTTCTATCATCTTTCCGCAACTTAAAAAAACTCCTTAAAGACAAAACAATCTTTTATTTCAAAGTATCCTTATCAACCATAACATAGTGAATATCATATCTGTCAACAATTTCTAAGGCATTGAACGAATCATATTCGGGCTAAGTCTTTTTGATTGATATATCGCTTAAACTGGAAGAGCCTTTGACTTCATCGAATCGTTTAACGCCATTTTCTATATATGCAATATCATAGTGTAAGTTATCGTTGCCTTTGCCCATGGGCATGACTTTAGCTCGTTCTGCATAAGTTACCCCCCCAAGGAACATTTTCTTTTTTAGAGTTCTTGCAAAGGTCATCGTAAACTTTCTGTTCAGCCGCAAGTCCCACATCATCTTTTTTATCATTTACCTCATGCCAATATGTCGAACCACTAGAACCATGACCGTGAGGTATTTATGCAAAATTAGCCGAGAGACTGAAAGAGTTACGTAAAGGCACTAATAAATAGCAGTTACAATTTGCACAAATGTTAAATTTAACTCAAACAAGTATAAACCGTTACGAAAAAGAAACGGCTTTTCTTAGTTATGAAACTCTGATGAGGTATGCAAATTATTTAGACGTCTCCTTTGACTAATTTGGCAGAACAGACAATCCTCACGGCGAATACTACAATTTTATGCGCCCGTTTATTCGAATAATGAGGAATTGAAAGAGTTTGCAAAAATGTGCTTTGCCCCCGAATCCCCCTTGAACAGCAGACTTAAAGAAGCTCTTATGAAAATGTTGGAGGAGCAGAAGAAATGAGCAACTTAAACGCTAAGGAATACAAACGCCATGAGGATATTAAAAACCTTTGCGACGATGGAAGCGAGTTTTGGTCTGCAAGAGAGCTTGCCTTATGCCTTGAATATACCGTGTGGCCCAATTTTACTAATGTAATCGAAGGAGCTATACTTGCTTGCTAAAACAGCGGACACGCTATTACTGACCATTTTGTTGAGGTCAACAAAAAGGTAGCCATTGGGAGTGATACGGCGCGAAAAATAAAAGATTATGAGCTTACACGATACGCTTGTTATTTGATTGTCCAAAATGAGCCGCGCAAAGAAATAATTGCATTAGGAAAAACATACTTTGCAATACAAACTTACCGCCAAGAAGTAGCAGACAGATTTAATCAGCTTGACGAGGATAATAAACGTCTTGTCATAAGGGGCGATATTAAGCAATGGAATCAAATGCTTGCCGAAGCCGCGCGCAATGCGGGAATCATAACTAAAGTTAAAAAAAGACAGCCATTAAAAAATTTAAAATATGATATGCCTGTTGCAAAGACTGTATAAAGAGCACGCACCATATGCAAAAAAACAGACAAAAAATCTAAATCATCCAGGATTTTGTTTCTTTGACTGGGGGCTTGCCAAAAGCGCAAAAGGCGTAAAGTCAAAAAACCCTATAGAAATAAATACTAAGTAAAGATTTTGCATTTTATCATAAATAACATGAAAAAAGGATAGAATAAGAAACTTCAGAAGGAAATTTAGTTTTCCAAAAACGGTTATAAACAAAAACGAAATGTTGTTTTAAAGAATTACCAAATTAGCTCAGATAAAGGTGTATTATTAGAAAATGATTGTGCCGCAGAAGTGAGAGCAAGACAACCATCTAGAGAATGTTGAGATGGAAGTTCATTTTCAGGATTGCTCGGGTCAAAAACCGCTTTTGGAAACGGTCCAGTCAAATAAGAAATGATCCTTGAAACATTATCAAACAAACCGCTTTTGTTTTTCTCAGTTATAACCTCAATTGCCAAAGCATAAATATACATTGAAGGTAATTCCAAGTTGTGGCAATCGCGCCACAATTTCACACACATTATTTCTTCCTGCAAACCACTATTCCGAACAAGATCTATATGTTTATGAAAATTTGTAGTTATAATGGAATCAGTCCTTCGGGAATAGATAGTTTGGTCGTAATATCTTACCCACTTTTTCTTGTATGAACTCTTCTCCAATTGTATAGAAGGTGTTAAATGAACAATATATCCATCAAAATCTATGCGATAAGAGAGCAGTTGTTCATTTATTCTGATTCCGCCAATATGCCTTTTTAAAAAGTATAATAAATATGAAAAAAGTTCTTTTGTTGTAGGTTGTTCCATGCTTGAATAGCCTGTAACTGTTGCCAATATGTCCATATCGCTTTTGCCTTTTAAGGACGTGCCGTTTGCCCTTGCACCAATCATAGAAACCTTAGTGTGCATGTAGATATTATAGTTTAACTCATAATGTCTGCAAAAAAGGGTAAACCATCCAGAAACTTCTGCAAATTTATGCAGGTCTTCTTGCGAAAGGAAGGAGCCATTTGCTTTTTCAGATAGTAATTTTCTTAAATATTCATCATTATTCATATTCATAAAACCTCATGTATCATAGTTTTCTTATAATTTAATGTTACAATATTTTAAAAACTCAATTAACCGTGCCGTAATACTTACATAAAAAAAGAAAAGTCTTTTGTTAAATCGAATAAGGAGCGCTTAAGGGTCAATGAAATTAGAGAAAGTCGAGATGGATCCAAAAAAGTTATATTCCTTAACAGATCATATAAAAAGTTGATTTTTCTAAACATGTAAAAAAGTCAAAATTTCTTTCTCAAAATGATTCACACAAAAACCTACCACTTGTAAGAAACAAGAACAAAGAGTTTGATTTTGATAACTTATAAAAATTTGCGGAATGCCATGCTTTATGACCTCCATTTACTATCAACACAGTACTGCAAAATATTACTCAAAAAGACATATTTTATCATAATGAATTGATAAAAAACGAGAGCATTTTGAAACAGGGTTTTGTGGATTCCTATTTAATCAGCCATTAAAAAAACATGGGCATAAACACACAGAAAAAAAGAAAGAAAAGGTGTTATTTTGAAATAAACCTCATTCTTGCATATTTTAAACAAACATAGAATTAAGGTTGCTGATTATTAAAGAGAAAACGCACAAAGCCTTTGTAACTCCAGTTACACAAAAAAGTATAAAATTTTACCAAGACGAATATTTGCGAAAGCAGATTTGCTGTTGATGTTATTTAATAATTATAACATAAAACAATTTAAAAACAAACAAAAAACACGATTCGAGAAATAGTTGTCTTATTTCGAAATTTGCTCCTCAAGGTTTATAATAAGCACAAGTCATATAAACATTTAACCAAAGTCATTTTTTGTGGGATAAAGCAACAAAAAAGCTGGGCACAGAGATTTTTGGAATTTTAAAAGAAGCGAAGTAACGACTTTTAGTGAAAGCAATTGGGGTTTCGTTATGAAATACATGGATTGCTTTAAAAAACAATAGAAAAAAAAACATTCAATTTTTACTATTATTTGTTTCGAAATGATTAGATATAAGTACTGGTTATCAAAATTTTGACGACCATAGAGATTCAGATACGCTACAATCTTAAATTAAAAAAGAAACATGTAAACCAGTAAATACTGTTCTTTCTCATGATACAACTGATACAACAATTCTTTGTATCGATTGATGTTAGTCCACCTCAAAAAGATACAAGGCCAACACTTGCAACGAAAGCGTTTGAGCGTAGACGCATGAGTAAGAGTTAGTGTCCAATAGGTGTGTAGCAGTGATAGAAATCGTAAGGTTGTTGATTTTGCTCACATTTCATCGCATTCAATCACTTTACAGTACAATTTTGTATAAGAGCCAAATCTCCTAATTGTGCCTTTGACTTTTATCGATTTAATTCGAAAAAAAATGGTCTTCATGGTAAAATCAAGCACCGTTGCTAATGCTCTGCGCTGCTTTGCTAGAGTGCCACTTCTTTTGCGTGTCAGAATTTCTCAGAGAGTTATTATTTTGAAGTGGAATAATCGTCTGGAACACAGCCCTTTTGGTAAGCACAGACGCCCTCGCTGAGTAGATGTCTTTTTAGGTTACCAACTCAACACTTTCCAGTACCCTTTTGTATTAGAGCCAACTCTGCTAATTACACCTTTGTCTTTAAGCGAATTAATTCGAAGATAAATGGTCATTCTTGAAACACCAAGCTCCTCTGCTATTTCGTGAGGCTGTCCTTTCTCTATAAGGGCGGGGGTGAATATTGTCTTCAATTTCCAGCCTCTTCATTTTTGAGGCCTTTGATCTTGCGCTCCAACAGTTTTTGCGTGGCCTTAATGTTCTCGATGAAGTCGCGCTCGGCTGGAGATATTTCGTCAATCGATAGTTTACGGTATTTGTCGTACTCGGCGTTGGCCTTCTCTATGGCATCGAGATGGCTGACATTGCCTGCATTAGATAAGATGCCCTTTCCGTACCTCTGAGCAAAGTCATCGAGTTCGGCAACCCAGTCGCGCATATACATAGGACGGTGTTGCATTGCCCTAAGCTCCGCAAGATCAAAGAAAGCAGAAACCATGAGGTTCAGCGTCGCAAGCTCATCCGCGTTAAGGTAGTTCTTCGCGATGCCCGTCTCCTCTCGTGTCGGTCGCTCGCCCGCAAACACGGTAAGTCCCATAAAGGGAAGCTCAGCGTTGGCCCGCTGCGAAATTACCTCAGCTGCGGTATGCCCGTGGGCTGCGAAGTGAATCTTGTTCTGAACAATTTTAAAAAATTTAATTGATTCTGGAGCCTTGGGGGTATAGTCCACGCTTGTTGCGTAGATGTCGAGAACTTGGCGGTAAAACAACTTCTCGCTGGACCGGATGTCGCGTATGCGCTCCAGAAGCTCACGCCAATAACCGCCACCACCCGCCTGTTTCAAGAGCTCGTCATTCATAGCGAAGCCCTTTTTTAAGTATTCCTTCAAGACTTCAAGAGCCCAACGCCGAAACTGTGTGCCCCGCAAGGACTTCACACGATAACCTATTGAGATGATCACATCAAGGTTGTAGTGCTTTACGTTGTAGGCTTTGCCGTCGACGGCAGTTGTCAAGGATTCCTTGACAACTGAAAAGGGGTCAAGCTCACCTTCTTTGAATGCGTTGTTTATGTGGAGACTGATGTTTTGCTTCGTGCTTTGGAATAACTCCGCCATTTGGGATTGCGTCAGCCAGACTGTTTCGTCCTCCATACGAACATCGATTTTCGTCTGTCCGTCTTCGGTTTGATATATTACGATTTCCGTATTGTTTTTGTTTGCCATCTGCGTCACTCCTCAAACATGTATTCTTTGTCAAAAACCCTGTCTGTTTCAGAGTCTGACACGTTGTCGTGCACTTCGTTTTGGATACCCAGCCTAGTTCATATCCAAGATGCGGAGGTGCTTGCGCCTGTCCGTGCTCCTCTGCGAACTTTGCTAGGCCCACTGCATTGGGTGCGTTGTCGTTGTCGCTGGAGACATGCGGCTCGAGTCCATCGAAGACGTACTCGTGTGCTACGGTGCGGAGAAATCGTTCGCTAATAGTATAAGTGCCCGACCGTTCACTTGTCAAGTATTTAAGAGCCCGGGCTCGGCTTATAAGCGGCGCCGATATAGCGTAGCAAGGATTCAAATGTTGTTTGGCATTTGTCTTCTTCAATATAACATCCAAAGTTCAATGCAAATTGTTTTCAATACCCCAGTGATTACGTCCTGCATTCTTGAATGTTTCGCAGTCATCTACCGATGTAATAAAATATCTTGTTTCATTAGACGCACCGCCATGAATATGTTGCACTTTACTTACAATGCTCCAATGCTAGTTATTCCAGACCAATCATTATTTAAATTCAAATCTTTAATATCATCTATATAATAGTAGCTTCTTTTATCAATTCTACCATGTTCACGCTCTCCTGTCACCATAACATTCTGTGCATTATGTAATACAACATTTGGAATAAACACATTAAATATTTTGATTAATTTGCTATATAATTTCTTTTGATTACCCTTAACAGCTAGCACATATTTGTTGTTACTGTAGGTTATTTGGCTTGCTATGTTTCTCTGTGCCCACGGCTTCAACAATAATTATAGCTTCTTTTAATTCTAAACTGTCTAATGTATTGGTATGGCTGTCATTTCATTTGACTTTTTCGGGGTTCGTTTTTGATTTAAAACCAATTTGTTTGAGCCACACCAAACAGACACTAATTCTACAAAAAATATAATTTGACAGAAGATCAAATAAAAACAATAGAAAGCTCAATCACTAGCTTTGAAAAAAGAACATAAAAAAAGTGTAGAAACATAGTGAATAAAACCAATCTTAAGTTTTGGCTACCTTTAAGACTGTGTTCAGTCATTTAAAAATAGTATGTACTCAAATAATGCGCAGGAGTTGAGATTTCTATAAAATACTTTTAAATCTAATGTATAAGGAATTTTGGGAATTCTATTGCTATATTGCAAAGAATAATATATAATTATTATAGCTAGGATAAAAAGTTTTAAGTAAAATTAACAAACCTAGAATAATAAAAATTTCAGAAATACATAAAGACTAATTGTATTATGTGGAGAGCAAAAGTTAATGTTGTTAGCGATTACAATTGCAGAAATTATCCCGATGCTACTTATAATAGCTGTTGTTTTATTAGCGCTTTTACTTGTTTATATGTTGACAGGGTTTATTATAATATATAAATATTTCAGAACAAAAAGACAAACAGAAGAACAATTAATAGCATATGATGAGGAAGAGAAAGGCTTTAAAAGGGAATGGTTATCAATACCATTTAGGTCTGTTTACCTAGACTCGGACCTTGGATACAAAATATTTGCGAGAGTTTATCAAACGGCAGTACCAAAGCCAGACGAAACAAAGCCAAGTAAATACATTATTGCTCTGCATGGGCATAATTCTGCAGGAATAACAATGCTAATTTACATGAAAGAGTTTACAGCCCTAGGATATAATGTTGTCGTACCAGATAACAGACATTGTGGGCATAGTGGTGGCAATTATTCTTCTTTTGGATATTTTGAGCGCTATGATTTATTAAAATGGGTAGAATGGATTAGAAAAGAGGATCCCACCGCGGAGATAGGCCTGTTTGGAGTATCCCTTGGTGCGGCCACGGTGCTTTTGACATCCGCTTTAACGAACGATTTAACCTTTGTGATTGCCTATTGTGGGTATGCAAGCATGAGAGCATTATTTGCACCATATGTAGGAAATTCTAAGAAAATATATTCATTATTGGAGCCTGCGTTGCGATTGTCAGCTGGTGGCTTATACGGAGTTGAATTGCGTGACATCCGTTGTGATTTAGCTTTAAAAAAGACTAAAATTCCTACATTATTGTTGCATAGCAAAGAAGATGCTGTTGTCTCATACAGAAACGCTATAATATTAAAAGAAGCACGTCCTAATATAGAATTAGTAACCTTTGAAAAAGGACAGCATGCGCGATCAATTTGTGTTAATCACGATGCTTTCATGAGTGCCGTGATTGATTTTTTAGAAAAAAAAGCAGGTTATGAGAAACCAGGAATTTCATAAAAAAGAAATTTATGATGGGAAAAGTAAAAATCAATGTATTTAAGTACACATGGGGGAAATTAGAGATTTCGAAATAAATGTAGAACAGACTACAAGCATTTCGATGGATTAACAGAAGTTCTCAGGAGGAGTTAATTTTAATGGATACTCTCACACTTGTTCTATCATCGGCATCATCACTAGTAACAGCGCTTTTGGTTGCTTTCTTTCTAGTTATTAGGATCACTAAAAAACCAGTTTATGGACTTGTGGCAAAAATATTGCCATCTCTCGGTTTTGTGCTAATGGGCGTTTTAGCTATTGTAACAAGATCATTAGATTTACCATTTGGTGCGGCTTTTATCATAATGGGGCTTGTTTTTGGGCTTGTAGGCGACATTGTCTTAGATCTCAAACGTGCACATTCAGAATTTGAAAACCTATATTTGAAGACTGGCATGATATCCTTTATAGTAGGACATTTTTTCTTTTTAGCAGCATTTGTGTTGGTGGGTATAAACCATCAAATTGATCTATTGTTACCAATGCTTGTCCCTGTTGCAATTGCTTTGATTTTAGCACCCATAACCGTAATAGTGTCAAAAAAAGTAATTAAAGCCAATTTCGGAAAATTTAAAATATTATCTGCCTCATATGCAGGACTCTTAATATATGTGACAATATCAACGCTATGGCTTGCAATTTTAGACGTCGCGTTCTTAATTCCAGCAATAGGTATGATTTTGTTCTTGTTCTCTGATTTAGTATTGTCACAGATGTATTTTGTCGATGGTAAAGCTGAAAACAAAGCATTAGTAATAATAAACCATTCTACATATTATGCAGCTCAAATTCTCCTAGCAGTTTCATTGTTTTTGTTTTAACTTGAAAAAACCCTTTATTCACTAGAAATCACAACCTTATTCGTTATTCTTAAATGACGAAGTATATGTTTTTAGTTTTGTGAGCATATAGTCAATACTGAGAGATAGGTATTTTCTTTTAAGAATTAGCAAACAGCAGGATTATGAATTTTCGAGTCTAGAATTGGCAATGAAATGTAGACTTTTTTGGACGCCAAAAACAATCTAAGCGCGATAGTATTTAGATTTGTTTAAAGGGAGTGTTTTATTTGCTTTTTTGTATCTGAGGCTTTAAAATATACATGATTTATGATTCTGACAAGAAAAGATAGAATTCTTAAAAGCTAAGGGTTTTCTAAATAAAGGAAGAAAGGGAATGAATGAGAAGAAAAGGTCACTGACTAAGAATATAACCTTTTATGTCGTGATAGTTGTGTTAAGTTTTATACGCGCTTTGTCTACATATGTTTTCATTGTGCCTAATGGTTTTGCTCCTGGTGGAGTTGGTGGTATTGCTTCAATATTATATAATGCGATTTTGCCTTTTAATGCGGAACTTGCTGAAACATGGTTTAATCCTGCGGTGACTATTTTTGTTTTCAATGCGCCACTTTTAATTTTAGCTTTTAAAAAAGTTAACAAACATTTTTCAACAAACACAACGATTTCAGTATTGTTGTATTCTGGCTTCATGGCGATGTTTTCTTTAATCAAAGGCTTTCCACAGTTTGTTGCAGAGAATCAACAAAGCAGTTTTATGATATTAGCAGCATTAGCAGGAGGAGTCCTTGCGGGAGTGTCCCTTGGTTTTATGCTACTTAATAACACAAGCGCAGGGGGAACCGATATAATTGCAAAAGCAGTTTATGCATCTAAGCCGAGTATAAATGTTCAATGGCTAATATTTATGTTTGATGTAGTTGTTGTATTATTATCTTCCATATTGGGGATATTGGCGATCAAGCCTGGCATGAGTACTTCTGAGGCTTTTGTAAAGATATTATCACCAATTTTTTATTCTGTCATAACACTTTTAGTGTGTAGCAAAGTAGCTGAGATCATCCAGATTGGATTTGAATCTAGTGTTGTTTTTAATATTGTAACAGATAAAGCTAACGATATAGCGACATCAATTATAGAAATCATAGGACGAGGTGTTACGATTTTCTCCGGAGAAGGCGTATATACACATCAAGAGCACAAGATTTTAGTGTGCGTGGTCAGAAAAAAACAAATGTTGTCATTAAAGAAACTCGTATTGTCAATGGATCCCACAGCATTTTTATATATAACAAACGCCCGAGAAGTAAATGGACGCGGATTTACCTTACCACTATCAAAGTCGTAAAGCGATTAAAGAATCTGTAAAACCAATATAGCAAGAAAGGAGAAACATAGGGCACGGGAAAAGCCTCCACAAAAAAAGTTGATAATAAGTCTAATTTTTTTTTGCCGTCCTTTGGATCTCTCAAATCAGGAGAGGAAAGTGAGGAGTGATGGAATATTGAAAAAGCATAGAGTTGACAAAAACAATTTTTCTGAGCAGTCTTAAATTTACTTAAATAGCAAGACAACGCCCGCATGTGAGACTTAGCCAAATAAAGGAGCAAAAGCAATAAGACGCTAGAATTAATCGATTTATTCGTTTAGCATATTCTGGTTTAAAAAAAGATATAATTTTGCAATCTAGTATGATTTAACGGTTGTCGATTCTATCAAAACCTTGGTATCTTTATTGTAGAATCCATGTTTTCAACACACTATCATACAAATACTAATTGATGCTTAATTAAGTACAACATTTGTGTTTTACTTAAACATAGTAGCACTACACGATAAAAGCTTTTTATATTTATTTTATCAAAAGGCACCTGTGATTTTAATAATATTTCAGAATAAAAAAGTCATGTGGGCAAACTCAATTTTCAGAATTTTTGAGACACGCACATTTCTTATTGCAACTTTATATACTAAATGATATAATTATTATCGTCTTGAACACATTAAACCTTAAAACTTTTGTCATTCCCATGAAATGAATGCTATTAGTTTAAAGGATTTAGCACAAGGCTTGGCATATAGAAAAGGCGCATAGAAAGAGGTCTAAAATGATTCATTTAATGTTTGATAACTATTTTATAGAAGAAATTAATCTAAAGGTAAATTCAAATATCAAAAAGCAGATGACATTTAATTTGTCTCCAAAGTTTACGATAGATTTTACAATTGCAGACAAAGAATTGAAATGTGTTTTAAAAATGATTATTACAAAAACTAAAGAAGATGATGTAATGCCTTTTGAAATATCAATAACAATGCAAGCAGAATTTGACATACTCGAGATGGGAGCACCTAGTGAAATCAGAGCGGAAGCTGCTACTTTTCTTTATCCTTACTTAAGAAACATAGTGTCATCTGTCACTGGAGTTTCAAACATAACTCCATATTTTTTACCTCCAGTTGATTTTGCAGCCTCCTTTAAAAGCCCCCCAACCTCTAAACCAACGGACCCTCCAGGGATTGTTATAAGGTTACCAGAAGAAGATAATAATTAAGTTGTGAGTATT
>JAIRMA010000027.1 GCA_031259085.1 Christensenellaceae bacterium | reverse complement strand
ATATGATAATGCATATCTTCTATCTCTTTAGTAAGCTTCTTCCAATAGCAGTTATATCCCAAAACATCACGATAATACATTTCTAGATTTACTAGGTTTTCTTTTACATCTAACTTCATGCTCCCTCCTTAAGAAATTATTCCATATGGTTTGCTTCATAATTGTTGAATTGATTTAGTATGAGGTCGGTTTGCTCAAAAATAAGACAACTGGTCAACATCTATAGCTCGTACATTCATGGATATTTCGCTATTTTCACCATTAAAAATGCTAGATATAATAAACCCGAAGCATAAAGTAAAAACCAGGATAATACAAACTATTTTCTTGTAGTGTTTTCTTAAAATACTCATTTTAATCCTCCTTTTGTTTTCAAGTAATAATAATAGAGCTAAATTTAAGCCAGTTGTTAGAAAATTTAACTTATAATTTAATATTTAAGCTTATCATAATATTTTAATGCTGTCAATATTTTTCTGATAAATGTATAATAATGACTTTATTTATGTCTTTAAAAGTGTAAATAAAAATATTGAATAATTATATAGATTTCGAGGTTTTTTGTGTATTGAATTTATCAAGTTTTTATATACTGTTGATTTTTACTTGTTGGCTTTTCGGGAATTGTTTGTTTAATAAGACCAATTTCAATTGCAGGTTGTAAATAATTCAGTCTGAAGGATAATTTTGACTTTAGATTGAGTTTCTCCATGATGTCTTTTGCGCTCATAGGATAATCTTCCATTACTTTCAATAAATTTCGCATTCGTGTATTAATATGATTTATATGTTCAGTTGCATTCTGAGCAGTTAGTTTAACCGCTTCAAGAATTGCATTTAGCATAAATATTATAAAACAATTAGAATTTCCAGTGGCATCTGACTTAGAAATCGCATTATAATATTCTTCTTGTTTAAATTTAACGATGCTTTCAACTGGTATATATGCAAATATTGGTTTCCATGCGTTTAATATCATTGTTTGCCATAATCGCCCCATTCTACCATTTCCATCTTGGAATGGGTGTATAATTTCAAACTCGTAATGAAATACACATGACTTTATTAATGGGTGAGTCTTCGTATCTTTTAAATAGTCAAATAAATCTGAAATTAGAGAGTGTACCATTTTAGCATGAGGCGCCATGTGTACAACATCACCATATGAGTTAAAAACACCAACCCCACCTGATCTGAATTTACCTGCTAAACAATCTAGACCAAACATCATTACTTCGTGCGCTCTCAACATATCTTGGATGCTTGTAGGATCTAGTATTCCAATTTGTTTATATGCTTCAAATGCATTTTTCACTTCTTGAATTTCCTGAGGTTTGCCCAAAACTCGCTTGCCGTTGATCAGATCTGTTACTTGTTCATAAGTTAATGTGTTATTTTCGATTGCAAGAGTAGATTGAATAGATAAAATTCTACCTGTTCGTCTAAGTCTAGGGAATTTGTTCAAATCCCCAATGCTAGATATTTGCCCCAATGATTCTGTTATCAAGGCAACAATCTCTAATATCTCATCATTCAAATTATATGGTGGTGTATATGTCATAAGGTCCTATAACAACTGATTTTGTTTTTACTATTATTATATAGATCAGTTTGATATAAATTTGTATTAGTGTTTTATCTTTATAAGAAAAAAAGTGTTATTAATAATTACATAATTTTCAATACGAATCATCATGTTCATATTTAAACAAGAATTAGCAATATTTTAAGGAATAATTAATTGGATTTTTTTTTAAGTCCATTTTTAGTCATTAATATTATATATTAACTAAAATGTTTAAAATTAACTCATATATTAAACTCCAAAACCTATGTAAATTATATAATATCACTGCTTCATTGTCAAATCTTAGTTGTTATCTTGTATTATATCTTAGTTGATTTAGAAAACGTGGATACTTTTGGAGGTTTTAGATATTATGATTTCCAGATTTAGATTATTAATATTTTTTCAATAACAACTCGATAATAGTTTTGGCTATTCTAATCATAGTTAAAAGAATTCATAACTATTGTAATTTAATTACTCATAAGAATCAAGATTAGATATTCAATTTATTAAAAAAAGCCGCCATTAGAGGCGGCTTCGTTAAAATTAAATGTACAGAACAATACAATCGATAATAATTAAACTTTAGCAAATGCATTACTCAAGATATTTAGGACGCCTTGATCATAAATCTCAAGTTTCTTTATACAATCACCATAACTGATATTGTATTTTTTGTTAAATCTATCAAACAACTCAATCAAGAAACGCATGTTAGGATATTCAAGACCTAGCAATTTCATAATGAAATCGTATGCGTAACCAGTTTGTTTATTTATATCATATATAACATCTATAATTAATGCATTCCCTTCCATATCTAGGTTATATGCTAATTTTCTTGAGCATTCATCATAAGAACACCTATATTTCAAGACAATTGAAGTTATAATATTTTTTAGGATTAGCAGTCTTTGATCGACCTTCTTGAATATCTTATAAATCATCTGCTCAAACGAATATTTGCCAAGATCATTTAAATCCAGCATTATTTTTGTCATTATATCAAGAGGAATCTTTCTGACTTTACTAACCCCATACTTTGCTAGAATATACGCATAATCACGCTTGAAGTTTGATCTCTTACGCTTCGTGTATCCAATTCTAGGAATTTTAGACAATGTGCGATGGGCTTCAAGATATAACTTTGTACCCTCATTTCGACCTACCAGTCTCAAATATGGATCAATTGATGCAATCCTCTTTGATGAGTCTGTATAAGATGAATATGGATACTCATCCATCTCTCTACATAATCCAGCGTTAACTGGCGAGGCATGTACTGAGGCAATAAACTCTGGTATATCACCAGTAAATGAGATTTTCTTAATCGATAACTCTTTATTAAATAAATATCCTGCATCATTAGAAATTGATGCATAAAAACTTGATAGTTTAGAATTGGCTTGGATTATGAATCGCTCTAAGCTAATTGTTGCCTGATCCCATGATGCAATAACAAAATTGGCTTGGGATGGCAAAATAGCATATGCTACTATTGATACAGGAAAATCGTCTGATTCTAGACAACTTTTGTAATAACTAATTGCCATTTCATTCTCAAACGGTGAAATCCCTTCTATGCTGTTTGTTGTGACCAGAAAGAATAATGGTGACAATGTGTTCTTAGCTGACAAATGATCAGGCAGGGCGCGATGCCTTGGCGTCTCACTCTTTAATCTTTTTGTGACGATACTAATACTAGGTCTGTCATCTGGATCTATATCTATTAAAAAAGTATTTACTGCTTCTCTGACTTCGTCCTCAGGAGTTTCTATACTTCCAAAGCTGTCATTAATCATTATCACACAATTTTTATCAATAATCATTAATGATTCGATTGTATAAGGCGAATCAGATAATTCTTGATCCAATAAACCTCTGAAATGATCGAGTGTTGCCTCATCAGGGAACAATTTAGTGGCCCGTTTTATAGTTACTCTAAAAACCCCACTGTAATCAATACCATTAGACATTTATAACCTCTGTAAAATTTTAAGTCTTGACACTGCATAATAAGTATAACATTTAAATTCATAATTAGTCAATAGTTAACCTTAAAATGATCACTTGATATACAGATAAATTCAATATTTGTGTATAAATCTATAATAGGCTTAATTATCAAACAGACTAAATTGTAAAATTTAAATCTGTTTGATCGGCCTTAATCATAGATTAGTAAATTGTAATTTTAAACTTGAGCTCAATCTAACCCAACGTTTTCAGTTGTTGCATCCTGCAAAGCAAGTTTTCTAGCTGCAATTTGGGCGACAGCTTCTTGTTGTTCTTTCTCATTAAATTTATAAAAGAACATCGGAATAGTAGACAGGACTAAACTAAGCGCTGTCATTAGAATTGTTAACATCCACAATGTGTTTTTACCTTGTGTAGTAACTGAGGTGATATCTCCAGCTTGGATATGTGCCCAATCAAGTCCGAATGCTGTAACTGCTGCACCAAATGCCATTCCAACCTTATTAATAAATGTTTGCATAGCAAAACAGATGCCTTCACCACGTTCATTATGATGTAATTCTAGATAATCAACACTATCTGCAATCATTGCGTATGATATAATATTTCCAAATCCCTGTGGGATTGCAGCTATCATTAACCCAAACATTGCAACTATTAACTTCCAGGTTGTATCGTAACCGATAAAGTAAATGATAATCAAAACAATTCCACCAAACAAGTGAGACACGATGAATGTCTTTCGTTTCCCGAATTTTCTAGTACAATATGGTGTTAACACGGATGCTAACAACCCGCCTGGTACTATTGACAATGTGACCATTGTAAATAATCCTGATCCGTGCATTCCTAAAAAGTTTACATTTCCTAAAGCGTATACACAAAAATACAGGCCACTATACATAAACATTATTTTAGCACAGCCTAATACTCCTGAACAAATTATAATAAGAAGCGGTTTATTTTTGAAAATTAGACCTATATTATGTTTTAAACTCTTTGGTTTCTCAGTACTATAATACCGCTCATTTGTCTTCAAAAACCCTAAAAAGAATGGGTATATTGATAATGCAGCTATTGCTACAGCAATCCAAATGAAATTATCGCGTATAACCTCTGCAGCTTGATATTCAAATCCTGCCATAATTTCACCATCAGCATCTAAATAATTAGCTAGCATCCCAGAAATCAGTGGAGGAACTGCAATTGATATGACGCCAGATCCGATTGTACAAAAAAGTCTGGCAACCGTTAAAATATTGCCTCTTAAATGAGTGTCTGAGGTCATTTGGGTTGCAAGTCCCCAATATGGCACGTCAACTATTGTATATATTACGCTCCATAATACATAAATTAAAGTTGCAACTACGGCAGTAGAAACTGTTGAAGGTGTGAGTGGTAGGAAAATTAGGACTGTTAATATTGCAATGGGGATTGGAGTAAATAACAGGTAGGGTCTACACTTACCCCATTTAGTTCTTGTTCGATCTACAATACTGCCCATTACAGGATCATTAAATGCGTCAAATAATCGTGTAAATAGCATAATGAAACCGACGACGGTTGCATTGAGCAACAAACCGTTCGTAAAGAAATATACTAAGTAAGAGGAGCCTATGAATCCACAAATTAAGTTTTGTCCAAAACCTGCGATACCATAACTGAATGCCTCAGTTGGCTTTAATTCGCTTCCTTTTTTTAAACCAAAAATATTATATGCTATTTTTGATAGAGAGCCCTTTAATCCAGGTGCAAAACTGTTATCAGTAGCGGATTGATCCAACTCACTACCAGTAGAACTTTGATTATCGTTCAATTTAAACCTCCGTTTATTGATTTTAGTTTATATTTTTTCCTGTTTCTAAAAACAGTAATTAAATCAGACTGGGAAAAAGTCTCTTTTCCTGTGTACCTTAATGTCTCTCGCTCTATAAATACCCTACTCAAATCCTCTATTAATTTACACACCTTAAATGCACCATCTAAATCTGAATAGCAGGCCACTATGCCGTGGTTAGCCATGAAACATGCATTCCTGCCTTTTAGTGCTGTTAAAGTACCCTTTGTTAACTTGGCTGTGCTTGGCATTCCATAACTGCCTACCCTTACATCACCTAATACCATTTTTAACATATCAGATGAAATAACCGGGAGTTGATGACGGGCACATGCCATTGAGCTACTATAGAATGGATGACTATGAATTACAGCGTTAATATCATCTCTCTCTCTATAAATAGCTGCATGTATCTTCCGTTCTGAAGTTGGTTTGACGTGTCCCTCGTACTCGAGTGTTTCAATATTGACCTTTACCATATCCTCTGGTCTTAACATTATATAATCAAGACCACTAGGTGTCACTAGCATATGTTTTTTATCAAGTCTAACCGAAATATTGCCCCATGTCCCTTGTACTAGGTTTGATTTCACGAGCTCAACACCAGCGTCTTTGATAGCTTGCCTTAATTCTAATTCGTTCATAATCACCTCTACTTTTGCATTTTTGCAGTTTGATCAGCTTTACTGTACTTTGTTTTATACACAAACCTCATCAATGCTGCTTCTAGATAGGGGATCTTATATGCTCCTCCCAAAACAGTAGCTTCAATTAAACAACGCGCGCCTTTTTCTAACACAAGTGCACAAGTATGCGCTTCGTCTAATGTCCTCCCTGTTGCAACCACAATACCACATCTGATTAGACAGGCACCACGCTTTTTTAAACATTTCAGTATACTCCTAGTATTGCGCTTCTTAGCTATATAAATGCGGGGTCCAATTATTTGTGCTACGTCATCTAAAACTGCAGGGAATTTTCGTTCAGTCGATGCAATTGCTACACACATTGGTGCACTACCAGTAACAATTGCATTAATATCAGACCTGTTTTCATATATTAAACCATGAATATCGCTATTAGTAAAATCAGATGATTCATTAAATTTAATCTGCGTAAAATCAGCATTGGTAATATCACCATCAGGCAATCTTAATAGGAGCATTTCATCTTGAGGTACGCGTACGCTCAAGAGATCACCTGCTTTAATTAACCCCTCAACACTCAATTTCTCTGAATATTCTTTGAGCTCTTGTGCTTTAATCAACTCAACATAATTCATATATCTCTCCTTATTTTATTGTAAACCCTCTTATCGTATTTATTCTTAATTAATAGTAAATTCATATAAATGAATTTTTAGTTAGTAAACCGTTCTCCGTTTGCTATCTCATATGCTTTTTTAAGACCATAATAAACATTCTTATACGATTCAAACATCTTCATATATACAGAATGATTAACCGCGTTTGGTTGATATGTCTTTTCAACCTTAGTAAAACTGTATGCATCCGCAAATGATTTCAAACGACCTAACCCTATTAATGCAATGATTGCGCCCCCAAGCGCACCAGCACTTCTTGGGTTTTCTAAAACGCCAAACTCAACACCAGTTATGTCTGCTATGATCTGCATCCAGGCGGCATCAAGGGCACCACCGCCTATGATCCTAAAGCTCTTACAACCTAGTTTATAGTCACTCTTAAAATTATCAAGTATCCACTTAAGATTGTACCCAATCCCCTCATACACTGCGCGCATGAGATGCTCTCTAGTATGCTCTTCACTTATATTAAACAACGTGGCCCTAGTAGTTGTACTGCTAACTGGGCACCGCTCGCCTAACATCCATGGTGTGCAGATTAGGTTATCAGATCCGGGTGGGATTTTTTCAATACAATCATCCATGTATTTGAAAATACCCTCTTTATACTGTTCACTCTCTTTTTTAAAGAATTGTTTAGTTAGCCATTCAATATTACTGCCTGCAGCTTCAGTGATGCCTACTACCAAATTCATATCCGGATCCGCACTCTGTATAGCGGCAGCACCGTTAATAAACCTGGTCTCTTTACTTGATGAGGCACAGACCCAGGCAGACGTGCCAAGATAAATATGTATGTCACCATCAGCATTCATCCCAGAACCAATACATGCGCTTTGTACATCATCACAACCACCAAAAACAATAGTAGATGTGTTAAGCCCTAACTCACGTGCAGCATCTTCAGTCAGATTTCCAACTTTATCAGTTGACTTTACTAATGGAGGTAGTTTTTTCATGTCTAGCCCAGTCAAAGCAAGAACTGACAGAAATTTCTTCTTTTTGAGGTCTAATCCATAAGAAGAGGCACCTGATAATTCAGATACCATTTTTCCTGTACATTTAAACTTCAAATATCCATTGACGTCTAAAAAATATTTTGTTTTGTTGTATATATCCGCTCTTTCTTGCTTAAGCCATATGATTTTTGCAATCACATCTTTGCCCATTATGGGTGTGCCAGATAATAGTGTAAATATTTTCTTGCCACCTAGCTTTTTCATAATCGAATCAGCCTGCTTTTGTGCTCTACCATCGACCCATGTTATATTATTGTATAACGGATGCCCCACATTATCAACAGGTATTAACCCCATCGACTGAGTTGTGAATATTATTGCTGTTATATCATTTATATTTACTTGCGTCTTTTCAATTAAAGTTTTAGTTGATTCTACAACAGCACTCCAATAATCTTCTGGATTCTGTTCAACCCACGCAGGATAAGGATAAAAGGTGTCGTATTTTGCAGTGCTTTGAGCTATGATATTTCCGTTAAAATCAACAAGTACTGCTTTATCTGAACTAGTCCCTATATCATGTGCCAGTATGTACATCAAATACCCTCCTTTAAATTTAGTCACTCTAAACTTAAAAATTAAGAGTGTATACATAAATACAAGACACATCATTCTTAACTTTAAAGAAAAATGAGGGTATAATTTTTTATACCCTCGAAAAGAATAAAAAATGTCTTATATATTCCGTAAAAAACTAAGTTATTTTGTGTCCCCCATCTAAATATCCATTCTTATTTTCTCTTTGTCTTTAGTATTACTAGTTAAAATATATAAGTTTAAATGCAAATTAAAAACAAAGGAGGTCCCAAGAGGCTCACAACAACCTCTTGGGTACAAATAAACATATGTCTTTAATTGCGTTAAACTATTATAAAACCTCTAATATGATTATAAATAAGGTTTTGAAGGTGTTAATTAATTTAGGTAATTAACACCTTCAACAGGAGGTCCATCAAATGTCATGATAGAAATTACCAAAAATCTAATAATTATAATTGAATTTAGAAGTTAAACTTAGAATATATAACCATATAATTACCAAATACTTTAGTGAAACTTCACTAAATGAATTTAATGTTAACAAGTGTTTTGTTATATCCTACATGTTTATATATATTATAGCATTTAATTCTAACAAATTCAATAGTTAACTCAAAATTCATTAAACAAAATTTAAGAGATTATGTTTTATCATAATCTCTTAAATCCTTATATAAGGCTTCATATATTTATTACTTGGTTTTAATGCCCTTATCTGTTTTTACAACATTGCTAAATACCGTTTCGAATCTTGCCAATGCGTCGTCTATCACTTCATCAGTGTCTGCTAGAGAAGTATATAGCCTGCTCCCTGCTAAGGTTACAATGCCTTGAGACATGTATGCAGCGCCCATTCTCTCCATCGCATCTTTTCTTTGGTATACCATCTTTTTGTTTTTCAAAATGCCAATTAGAGACTTTGCAATATTGAACGATGAATAATCAAATGACATTGCACCTGTGCACTCAAGATGAACAATACTACCCTGGCAATATACCACATACGGCAATCCGTACTTTGTTATGAGGGCCTTTAACCCTTCCGTCAATCTCTCTCCGGCCTGGCCAGCCTTTACACAGGCGTTAGTGCGCTCGATCTCCTTGATTGCAAGATAACCAGCATAAGAACTAAGTGGGTTTGCCGCAAGTGTGCCACCCACATAAGCCTTATGCTTACCAGTAGCTACTCCTGCTGCCATTAGCCCTGCATACTCTTTTTTACCACCAACTCCGCCTGCTGCAGGATATCCTCCTGCTACAACCTTGCCAAATATAGTGAGGTCAGGTATTATATCAAAATAACCTTGAGCACCAGATAATCCGACTCTAAAGCCTGTTACAACCTCATCAAAAATCATTAATGCACCGTACTTATTGCACAAGGCCCTAACCGATTCATTATAACTCTTTGAAATAGGACGGGTGCCGCTCTCAGGGCCTAATGGCTCTAGTATGACTGCTGCAGTGCCACCCCGCATTTTGTTAAACCACAACATTTTGTCTAACATTTTAATATCGTTTGGTCTAACCTCATCTGTTAATGAATAGCATTTTGAGGGAATCCCGTGTGATTCTAGGAATTGTCTAGATCCTGGGATCTTAAGCCCGTACACCATTTGATCAGACCAACCATGATATGCCCCACCAATTTTAATTATTCGATCATTTTTGGTGGCAATTCTTGCAATCCTTAAGGATGCCATTACAGCTTCAGTACCACTGCCTAACATTCTAAACATTTCAACAGCCGGCATGTGCTTGTTTATCTCTTTTGCAAGAAGCAATTCTGCTTCATGCAAGAGCCCTGTTACAGGCCCACAACTCTCAAGTAGCTTTATTACCTCTTCGCGTACTGGCTTGAAGTTTGATCCTAAAACCGTAGGCCCCCCTGCCTGCAAAAAATCAATATATCTATTGCCATCGACATCGTACATATATGCACCTTCAGCCTTTTCAATGGCAATCGGGAATGGATAATTGAATGCTAAGTTATGTTGAACCCCGCCAGGTATATAGTTTTTAGCTTCCATATAAATGTCATATGACTTTTGACATTTGTATTTAAAGTGATCTAGTACTTTGTTATGGTAATCTTCATTAATCTCCCAAATCGGATTACTCGTGAGGTTTGATAGATCTTTATATATTCTATCTGGCTCTTCCCACCTCGAAATCGAGTATTTCTGCTCGTCCATAATAATCTCCATATAATTTTTTATTGTTATTACATCAATTTGAAATTGTAAATGTAATGTAATTAAATCCTTCTTTTACAATATAATTCTTTGAAATAGTGGCCATGTATTGTCCACTCTCTACTGGATAATACCCTAACCCTATATCTATATACCCAGATCCTGCGTATCTTGAGTAGACAATGTCACTCTCGCTAATTGGGATTAGGGAGGAGAATCCTGTCTCATAATAGGCAGTAACTACCTTGTCGTTTCCATCCGCCTTCAAATTCAAATACCCATAGAACGTCACTCGGTCCACAGTAAACGGATTAATATACAACGTTCCTGTGTCAACATGGAATATATAATAATCGTTTTGTAACAGACCAGCTGTAGCGCTAGCCCGTATTGTATACCCGCTTAAAATGTCACCAGTATATAGTACGTTTTCTCCACTGTCTCTATACAAATTCAGCTCTATTCGATCTTTTACCCCATTAATTTCAATTAAGGCATCATCACTAATCGAATAAGTAAACAATGGATCATTAGATCTATATGTCTTTTGTGCACTATTAATGAGAATCGTAATTTCTTTTTTGAGTATTTTTACCACGAATAAATCTAAGATCTCCCCTCCTGCATAATAAAGGTTCTCTTCAACGTCAACCTTCAATTCGTATGTGCCTGGCAGTAATGGATATTGATTAGCATCAGAATCGACTAGTATCCAATCACCCTTAGAATCTTTGTAATATAGCTTAAAATTAGGCAATTCAAAGTTATTTAATCCTTCAGGTTTTTGAAGATTAATTTCTGGTGGCAGTGTGTTTCCATAGTAAGAAACTCCGTTTATAAGTTGCATCGTCTTTGATGCATCAAGCAATCTATATGTCGTAATTGATAATTCAACAAATTCAGTTGAATGTATGATACGAACAGCCTGAACAACAAACTCTACTTGTTGTTGATCGAATGGATTTAATGTGTAATTCTCGTAATAAACTGAACTATTAGTCATACTAATATAATCATAGTAACCATCGAAATTCCTTTTTAATATCCCCCCCGATAAACTAAGTTCAGCATTTATTGGATATGTTCTAATTGTGGGGTATTCGTATATCTCAATTGATTTTAGTACTAAATTAACAAATTTAACTTTTAATGCAGTCTGCAATGTCAATTCTTTGCTTGGGAATCTAACAACCAATTCATAATTAACTACAGGGATAAGGTCTCCTTGGGGACTCTCTTTATCAATTTCCTGATAAACGATACTCGCATCATATTCGACGTAGCTTCTTAGTAAATCAATATTGGTAGTTGCAGTTGTATTACTGTCTATAGAATATGTGATCTTTAACTTTAACCCATATAAATTAAGCTCTTGAGCATATTGCACAAATAAACGATTCTCATCAGAGTTATTTTCAACTTCAATCGATATTATACTAGAACCTTTTAAAACTATGATGTCATAACTAAATGCAATTTGTGCTATGCCATTAAAATAATAAAGAGTTACTTGTTTTGTGCCTACGGATACCACATTAGATAAACTACCAGATTGTTTATCTACAATGTCATATGACCAATCACCATCAAAATCAAAATCACTCACTTCCTCAAAAGTACTTTGATCATTAAACTGTTTGCGAACCTTCAAACCATCAAATGAAATCTCATCATGTATCCCAATAAAATATATTGTCTGTGGAGAGCTTATAATGTCAAAAGAAGATGCGCGTCTACCTGTAATATTAACTGCCATTTTGACTGAAAAGCCAAAAAACCTCAAAATTATCTCTTGATAACCTAATTTTGTCCTATCAGCATAATAAATATGCTTATTCGGATCGATCGCAATTTCTTCATTTACTAAATCATCGTCTTCATACTTATATACTATAAAGTGCAAAGTATTAAATGGAATCTGCTCAAAATCTATGTAATTGACATTAGTAAGGGGCTTAGCTAATGCAACCGAAGCAATTTGATCCGAACCAGTTTCAACAATATAATAATCACTCACTTCGTTATTTGTCGTATGATTGAGATATACCTTTTCTTCAGAGTTATTTAAATTGGTGGCCAGTCCTAGTTTATTACTATCAGTATACACTTTCTTTATAATGTCAGTGTCTGCAATATTGTATGTTCTTGACGTACCATTATTATAGTTAACTAACACCATGCCACTTGTAAAGTCAAGATTTGAGACAGCAGTTCCACTTACATAATAGTTTTTAATTGGATCTCTTAAGATTGACAAGGCTGTAGCTTTTACAGGCTCGACTTTAAGATCGAGATTCTTTATCTTGTCTATATACCTAAATCCAATAGTTTGGATATTATCAACCACATTATCACTATTGATTGTTAGATTGCTACTGCCTGTTAACATATCAATTGTAACACCACCCCATGTTAATTCATCGGCTTTAACCCGCTTTTCGTTCGAAGTAGCAGAACTAGCTGATTTAAATTCATGTCCGTCAAAATACAAATACTCTCCATTATTATATAACACGTTGTATCTGACTAGATTATAGATTAACTGTGTGCCATATGGGTGAACAGGTTCTGTTAGATATTCAGTATTAGACAGTAGTAATTCTTTTGGGGTGCGCTGGATAACCGTTATATTCATTGATACTTGCCAAGAAACGTTTCCGTACTTGAACCAAACAGTATGATTTCCAATCTGACTTGTGTCAACATCGTAAGTCCCCTCTTCTTGAGTGTACCTTTGCATAATTGGGTCATTTAATTTCACGATAATTTGCTTACCATTTTCATATGATACTAAAGCAGAGCCAGAACTCCAATCAATTACATCGCCCTCGACTACCGCAGTAATCGGACTAGGAGCTACAAACACTACATCGTCAATTTTTATCCCTAATGTTTTAGGAGTACCATCAACTACTTGTCCATCAGCGTTTGTATACGAAAACACCATATTTGTACAAAGTGGTGATTTGACCTCAATTGAAAACGATGATGCAAATTCTTCATCATATCCACTAGAATATGACCCAATGTATTTGACTGTGACAGGTGATAACCTCCTCTCCACATTCAAATTGTATGAGATTTCAAATTCAGACTTGCTTTCATCAGTATACGGAATCAATAATTCAGTCTGATCCTCATACACTAGATGTAAAATAAGACCTGTCAGATCAAGGTAAGTGTCGTCTAAATAATAACTTTGTTTTGTCGGGGCTGTAATGTATGTAGCACTAGGAACAATATTGTTAGATTCAACAATAACTGAAAAAGTGGCTTCGAAATTATCATACTTTACTATCACTGTATAATTACCAGCTAGGTTTTCTTTTGTGTAACCTGTCAACATAGTGCTGTCAACCGGAGTATCAACAGACTGTCCACTCTTTAAAAGTCGCCTAAGAGTTAAATCCGATAAATCAAGCTCAGCTCCTTGTTTTACTCTTAATACTATTGGCCCTGATTCTGTTGATAACAAACTAACACTTACAATGTTGTCCTCAATAATTTTAATTACAACCTGCATTGAGAAATCGTTATACCTAATGTTTAGAATCTGGTTTTCAACTGGTAACTGTGTGTCAAATCCTGTAACCATATCCTCAGTGATTTGAACAAATTCTGTGGTGTTATCAGAGTAAGTGACTAATAATAATGCGCCGTTTAGATTTATAGAATGACGCACATAGTATGTATTGTTAGGAAATGAATATACCGTTACATGAATTATACGTCTGTTGCTTGAATCAGCATCACACGAAAACAAAAATCCTACAACCAAAATAATTAGTAGTATAAATATTAAGATAAGATTTTTGTGCTTCATAAAACCTCACGTTTGAGAAATGCTCTGTAATATTATATAATAAATCAGAATAAAATTCAATATCTTAGTAGAATAAAATTGAATTTTAACTCTCTAAATATAATATCCCTATAATAAATTGACCTTCTAAGATTTAATCACTACTTTGGTGTATTGAATTATCACTAGATAGAGTTGCCTCACTATTTAATTCTAAAGTGTTTTTGTCACTATGTTTTAAGTGTTGAGACTCACTTTGCAAATTTCTCAGTTTGTATTCTTCGATTGCAAGTCGCGCAATTTCTGCGCGTCTAAACTCAAGTGCTTTGTAATCTTCTACAGCCCGCTTTGCAATCTCCTCCGTTTTTTGTTTAGTTAGAGATTCGAGCTCTTCCCCCTGTACTCTACTCTCCTTTTTATTCTTGTCTTTTAATATGTCAATTAAACGCAGGCTTGACAATATCAACATAAGTATCAATGGCACAATAACAAGCGTTGCAATACCAGTAGTAGACTTCATCAATGTATAAATTTTACTTACGAATGGAAGTTTATTTACCATCACCGCTTCTATCTGCTCTAAATATACCACCTCAACTGGAGCACCGTCTTTTCGACCTTGTGTCTTTATATACCATTTTTTACTTACACTATCATACTGAGCCTCTGCCACACATTCGTGAGTGTTTAAATATCCCTTAATACTTCCAGTTGTCATTTTGTAAGTGACAATATCCCCCACTTTAATATTTTTGGCTTCTTCTAGTGTTATGCTTTTTGACAAAATAACATCATTTACACTAAGCAAAGGTGACATAGAATCGGTTTGGATAAAAAGCAACCTGTACCCTATAACATTCCCGTTATTAGATGATACTAAATAGATAAAAGTACATAAAACCATTATGAATGCAATTGTCACTACAATGCTAGATATCTTAGTATATCTGTTTTTTTTACTATTGCTTTTGTCATTCTTTGCGTCTTTTGCTTTACTCAAATTTAACCTCGCCTACTCACTAGTTTATCTTTAATAACTTCAAGCTGGGTCTTTAAAATCTCTAATCTCTTTTTTGCGATGAGTCTGTTTAAAGTAGGAATCCCTGCCTCAAAATCTGCCTTGATCTTTATAACCTCATCATCTGGTCTAAAACTGCGCGCCTCGTTAAATAACCTTTCAATCTCACACTCATGACTAACCCTTGCTGCCTCATCTAAGATCTTACTAAGTTTCTCTATGCTCTCAATTCTCATTGATTCGTCATGCTTTAGTTTCCTTAAAAGTTTAAGTTGCTCTTTATTGAGAACAGCAGATTTTTCCTCAGTCAAAAGTCTAATTGAGCCTTCTCTCTCCTTTTCCCAATACTTTCTTAACTGTTCTTTTAACACATCAGCTGTCTTTTTGACTTCTAAAGCTATGCGCTCTTCAGATTCACGTCGCTCAATTTCAAGTTGTTCCCTCATCTTTGACTCGATATTCTCAGCGATTTTCAATGCCTCAGCTGCCGCGTCAATATCGTTTTGTCTCTTCATCTTGTCAGCTTCTCTTATCCTTTCAAGCTCAGCCCGCTTTCTTTCTAACTTCAATTCCTCTTCAAGTCTAGCGCGCTCAGACTCCGCTATCTTTTGGGCTGCAATCCTTGCGTCTTCTGCTCTTGCCTCCGCCTCAATTCGCTCTTTTTCTAGGCGCTCTAGTTCAAGACGTGCCCATTCCTCGTGAGCAATTCGCTCCGCCTCAATTTGTTTAAGTGCTTCAATTCGCTCGCGTTCTTTACGAATCCCCTCAAGCTCTAATGCCCTAGCTTCTCTTAGCGCAATTCTCTTAGCTTCTTCTTCTTCTCTTAACTGTTTAGCAATAAGCCTCTTTTGGGTTGCGCTCTCCGCTTTAGCTTTGTTAATTTTATATTGCCTCACTACCCTATCAATTGCAGCATTCATTTTGCTAATTTCAGTTAATTTTATTACCTTCTCACCAGGTATCTTATAATAAATCCTGCGTGTTTCTGTCAATTCCATCTTCAAATGCGGGAAATCGTCAGGAACAAAATCGTCAATGTTCTTTGTCACATACTCGTCGGCCAGCCTTTTGTCACGTTCTTTGATCTGTGACAATGATGCGCCCTCTTCTCTAGAGGCAGCAATGCTTTGCAAAAGTATGGTGTTAAAGAATATCATGCCCTTGTATTTGTCAACGAGGTCAGAGGGCATCTCGGCTTCTTCTTTAGCAGTATTGACCTCAAACCGCATGTTCTCGTTTGACTCAATAAACTGCCAAAGCATCAATGCATTCTTAAAGTTAGGGTCTTTTAATATTACATTAGTGCGTTGTATGGGAGGTCGCACTGGTGCACTGTCCCTCATTTCTTTAGAGAATGCGCTGTTAAGAAAGTCACTAAAGATCATGTTTATGCGGGTCAATCTCTCAGTATCAGATAATTGCCCGCTTTTTGCTCCGCTCACTACTGTGTCAAACGGAAAATTAGCGTTGGACGTCAAATCATATCCCACTTTATGCTCATCTAAGTGAAACTCTGTCTTGATTTCAACTCCCAATTCCCCACTCTCTATCAAGGCCTTTTTAAGGATTTCAAACCGCCTGTCTATAAACTCCTTGGTCTTTAGTAACAAGGTGTAGATAAATCTGTTCTCGTAAATCTCAAAACTCTCTTCCTTGCTCGTGTTTAATATCTTTGATGGGATAACCATCCCGTTCTTCTTGACACTGTTTATTAGATTCGTGTGCTGAGCTAGATGTTTCACTGACTCAACAGATATACTACGAGCTAGAGATATGTCAACAATATCTTCCTCAATTACAATGAACTTCCTAGGGTTTCTGACTATAGTATCAAGGGATGGCAAACACTCCTCGATTCTATCAATCCACTCGGATGTGTAGTTCTTTTTCGTAAATACTTGTGAGAGTTTAAAATTGCTTTTGCCCTCACGTATGCTATGCATATAGTCTGAATAGAACTCATTCTGCTTTAATATTGTATTTATTTGGGCTATGAAAGCTTCATACGATTCGCGTCTATTCATTTTAAAATCCTACTAGAACAATTTCTTCAGTCTCTTTAAATAGTCCTTGCATTCAAGCATGTTATCCTCACCAAAGTTGTCGTTTAAGTACTGGATATAATCATCAACCTCGTCTCTAATGTACGAAAGGTTCAAAGACTCGAATTTTCTTAAGATCTTGTTACATAACACATAATCAAGACCGTCAATTTCAGATCCACCACAAGCTACGTAAACAGGCACAAATTCTCTCAACTGCTTAACAATACGATTACCAAATGCCAGTCTGAAATGCTCTATTACGTAATTGTCCATTTCCTCAAATTTCTGTAGGTTCTCTTCACTAACCTTGTGATCACGCTGAGCATCCTCAAACAACTTCTCTAAATGTTTGTATGATAATCTGACCCCAGATGTTAAAGGCGCATCAAAAGGCGTCGCTTTTGAATTAATGTTAATAGGCATCCCACGGTCATATACCTTGTCAGATATTGCAAACGTAGAGTCATCATTGTTTGCAGTGCCAACAAACCACATGTTCTCTGGCAACTTAAACCTGCCTTTTAACACATGCGTAGGATCACTTGGCCATCCTGATGGCACTAAATCAACTACCCATTGCTCGCGGGAAGGCATTTCAAGGATAGATAACATCTCAGCAAAATAATACTCAACACGCGCAATATTCATCTCGTCTAATACAGTCAAATATACACTTTCAGAGTAAGTTGCATCATACATTGCCCTCAACACCTCAGTTTCATTAAACCGTTTAGTAAACTCGTTAAAATATCCAAATATTTCAGTGCGATCGCGCCACGATGGTTGTACTGATGCTATAGTCGTAGGATTGAATAAAAAGTGACCTATGCACTCTGGCAATGATGTCTTACCTGTACCAGATATGCCTTGTAGAATGATAAGCCGCGTGGTCGCTAGGGCTGCAAAAAATAATCTGATAATCTTAGGCTCATAATACAGTTTTCTCCAAGGTCTATCAGGGTTGTTTGCTGCATAATTTCTGAATCTGTCACACAATTCTTCAAGTGTTATAGTAGTGTCATACTCCATGTCAACAAAGTCTGGTAAGTTGTAGTGTACATCAACTTCTGTTAGCTTGTAGAACCTGCTCTCCCCCTCTTTTTTTGCAGAGGACGTGTCTTCGCCTTCCTCTCCTTCTATCACATCATAGCCCTGGTAAGCTACCTTCATTCCCAAAATACGATCCTTTTCCCTTGTGGTCTTAATAATCTCACGCTTTAAATTGTTGATCTCGTCTACAAGGTCTTGGTTTACTACCTTACTACCTAATAACCTCTTAAAGAAACGTACTGAGAAATATACTGCAACCCAAATGACTGCAACAAGCACAGCTACTATTATCAACATGATAAAAGCAGCGCCCACCCATTGTCCGCTATTTAGTTTGCCTGAATATTCAGTAAATATCTCTATATATTTGTCTATACCAAAAATTTGGCGCAAGGCACCAAAAATTCCACCATAGTTTCCAACTTCTGGTCCTGAGTAAATCAACCCCAACCAACCGCCAAAAAATACGGTTAAAATATCTTGCAGGAATTTTCCCATATGAATTATCCTATCGAATACCTAGATATATTGACTCAATTATTTAGTCTTCTTAGGTGTACTGCTTGTTTTAGATTTTGTTGTGGGTGATGCCGCTTTTGCCTTAGCAGCAGTTTTTTTAGGAGCAGGCTTCGCTTTTACAGTCTTTATTGTAACTACTTGAGTCTTTGTCTTCTTTGTAGTACTAGTTGTAGCTGTTGTCTTTGGTAATGGTTTTTTAACGGCTGGAACAATAACTACTGGCTTCTTTGTTGTAGTCTTTGTAGCTGGTTTTTCTTTTGCTGGTGTTACTGCATCTTTCTCACTATCAATCACGACTGCTTCTCCTTGATTTGATTCAGAGTCACTGCCTTGGTTTTCAGTAGTGACATTTTCGCCTAATTTCTCCTTATCATCTGATAGCATTTCATCTAGTGAAATAATCCCGCCACTCAATATTGGATTATCATATAACAGATCCACTTTGATTTCACCATCCATCTCATCACTAGATTCATCTGACCCTCCAGATATCATGCCCTCAAAATTCTCAATTATTGATTCTGATGCTAATATGTCATCTGTATCTTCAAATGGTTTTAAATCATCATTTGGGTTTTTGATATCGCTAGTCCTGTATAAATGAATGTCCCCAATTACTAATTGACCGTCTGAGTTTTCTGGGTCATATGATTCTGATAAGGAAATCATAACACTAGTGTTCTCAGGTGCTACCTCTTGGGTTGAATGTTCTCCCTCGGATTTAACTATTTCATTTGTCTCAGCAGATTGTTTATTTATTACATCATTATTGTTTTCAATATTATCATTTGTTAAAACCTCATCATAATTTTCTAATATATCCTGCATTGGGCTTTCGTAACTAACCGCAATTGCCATGTTCTCATAATATTCATAAGCGCCACCATTAGCATTTTTATTTTCTACATCAGTTGCATCGGTTTTAGGTTCAGCAGAAGTATCAACGCCTTCATTAAGTGATGCAAGGTACTCGGCAATGGCTTTCTTCTTTATCTCCTCTTCATCTATCTGTAGTAATGATTCAGTAGCATTGAGAACTGCAATCTCAGTGGCTTTTTTTGCCTTGAGATCTGATATCATCTTAACAAATAGTATAATGTTCCAAATAAAGAGTACTGCTAAAGGTAATACAACAACTAACAAGAATATATCTGGGCGTTGTTGTAAATTAAATATATATTCCCCGATTTTTGGGATATGGAATGCATAGATAGCTAAAATATCGGTTTCCTTTATAGTTTCTGACTCTGACGTTGAGCTATCCCCTTGTGTCTTATATACAACTGTACCATCTCCTAGCTGATCCATAACCTCTACAATTCTGTGGGTTATTAATGCAGTCTCACCATTCACATTGCCTAAAAATGTGACTATTGTATTGACAGTTAATTTGCTTGTGTCTTTAGGTGTAACTGACACTAAAAGGTCGCCAGCATTAAATGAATCTTTTTTGTCACCTTTCATTGAGTCAGTTAATACAGGAAGTAGCTTTACTGGAAAATCGCCAACCGCCTTAGTTTTTTGAACGTCAGGGTTTGCTATTAAAATAGCAGATATTGTGATCGCTACAATCACTATCAATATCTGCAAAATTGTTAAAATTATATTAGCACCTCTGTGCTTTGTCTTTTTTGACTCTAAAGTTTCTTTGTTTCCCATTAGATTATCCCTTAGTGAATCTAATCACAATTATTCAAATTTGAGATTGTCTTTTTTAATTTACCCGCGCTCTAGAGCGCGGGTAAATTAAAAACTTATATTATTATATCAATTAATATAATTTAAGTCAATAAAGAATTTAAATAATTCAAAATTAACTGCTTTTTGAAAATTTTGTAACTTTAACAAACTATTGTTGTGGTTCACCATTAATCAGTATTGCAAATAAACTCTTCATACCAGCCTTACTAGCGTCAATAGCTTCACCATTATACCAAACAACGACAGACACATATAATGATTTTTGTTGACCAAGATTTTTCTTAAGATCTATTGCATTGGAAGTATTTGCAGTATTAAATTGTTCATACTTTTCATAATTTGCACCAGCAATGATGTTACCATATCCTGTTGGGGCTTCAGAAGTACTTGCAAACGTTGCAATATATTTTAGTGCGTCCGGAGTATCACCCGCAAAAATTGCAACTCTTAGCTCAGGTTTGTCTATTTGAACACTTATTGTTAAGTCAGCTGGTTTGCCAGATAACGTATTATTGTTTCTCACAATAAAAGTATTAGCAGAGGAGTCACCTTGCTTATGCATGATTGTTGGCTTCTTATCAAATATCTTACTTGAATCAAACTCTTTATTTGAATCTATATATCCAGTGTTGAATGGATAGTAACGCTCGGGATTATCAATCTTAGTAGAATCTAACGTGTTAGTAAATTCCTCAAATGTTGTGGTGCCACTTATCTCAGCTTGTTCTTCTATTTTATATATATACTTTCCATCAGTTTTAGAATCCACAAAGTCAGTAATTTGTGTAATATCAATCGTTACAAATGCATTACTAGCCTCGTTCAAATAGTTGATGAAGCCACAATCTATTTCATGAGATCCTAGAGTTGTTAACAGATAGCTACCATCTTCAGATACAGCAACTTCTCCTATCGATCCTCCACCGAGTCCCGTGGTGATTACATCATAACCCAACACTTCATACTTTGGAAGTAGGTTGGATGGTATTTTATATAATCTATATTCTCCACTATCATCAGCATCATCTACTTGATAGGGAGCACTATCTATATTCTCAGAATCAGAGTTTATTTCATCAAACGTCGTAGTATTTTCAGTGGTTACTACCGTTTCAATAGTGTAGAAGTCATATTCAGTTTCAGATCTTCCTACTATAAATGGCACAATTTCGGTTGGTAGAAATTCAACACTTTCATGTACTATGATAAAGCCAGCTTCAAATCCCTGTCTCCTATAATAGATCTTGTTATATGGGATTAAAGGAGCTGTTTCTAGTACTTGATATTTACTAGTTTCCATAGCATCTGATATTTTGATATCAGCATCAAATATAAAGTCCCAACTCCCATCCGAATCTTCAATGTCTATAATCCTGACTGCCTCAACTTTAGTTGGATTTTGAATATCTACGCCCTTATAATCGTATTCTATAAATGGAGTAGATTTATTAATTCCATTTTCATTTTTTTCAGGATCAACGCTTGATAGTATATATTTTGTTTTTGCATCAATATGTCCAGCATATGGCTGATTTTTTGGCATCATAGGTTCTAGTGCATTGTTTTCATTAAATTCATTTGTGAATGTAATCGATGTGCCTTTTTCAGCTTCTGCAATAGTCCAGCCAATGCCTATAGCTGCACTTGTCGATTGAGCAGCTGTGACTTGTGTATCAGTCACTGTTACTGTGCTATTAGTTGAGAACCATGCATAGGTGGCAGTCGACAACGCAACTATTAGCAAAATTACCATAACGGCTGTTGTAAAAAACATTGTCCGCTTCGTAGTTTTCATATTGTTTTAAACCTCTTGAATAGAATTTATTTTATTTTTGTTTTATATATAAAGTAACACTTGGATGTTACCATTATTTTAATATTAATGATTACAATATAACTAATACATTTTCATAACGCATCCTATTATCCTCCTTTAATTGTTATGAATTGACATTCATTGATCAGCATAAAATTTAATCAATGACGCCCCCTAACTTTAAAACTAAACAATCCATTCGGAAAACTGCATCTCCATCCTAACACTCCCCCCTAACACCTCATCTTTAGTCTCATTATCATACCCCTCAATCCAAAATATGAATGTGTATTTCACAACTTCACCAGGTGCAATGTATAATCCTGTGTTATAGAAAGCATATACATTACTAAAGAAAGGCTCACAGTACCAAACCTCATCTAAACCATACTCGATGTCAAGACTCGGGACTAGACCGTTTTTTGTAAAATTCTGCCCAGGAACAACCTCTTCAGGATTATCATCAGCCTTAGCCTTAGCATAAATCGTGATCTCGTCATTTCTAATGAGCGCAATCCTTATAGTATTTTCAATACCTTGCGTCATACTATCTAGCATCAACATCTCACGATATTGATAAGTGTTTTTTGAGACATTCTTGAAATAAAAGGTTAATGCTATAAACTGCTCGTTGTTTTTTGAGTATGTGCCCTCAACTGCAGATATCTCATCAATTAACTCGTATATGTCTATGAATGTCGTGTTGTCTAGGTACCTAGGCCCACCAAACGATAACGCACTACTAGGATCAACAAATTCTGAGTTGTATGCTAGCGAAAAAATGTTCGCACCTTGCTTTTCAATTACTGCCCTAAAACTATTGTACTGAATCAAAGAGACAATGGCATATGCTGCCCCGCCTAATAAGAGTACTAATAGGATTATTATAAGTAGGATGATAATAAGCTTCCTGTGATTTGAAGCCCGCTTAGCATCCCTATTAGTTACTAGATAATCGAAATTATTAGGATCAGCACCACTTCGCAAAGGTTAACCTCCAACAACCGCGAGTTTTCGACGCTCTTTCATTGCGACATGCAATAGTCTCTTAGGCTCGCCTATGGCCCTGCCTTGTATCGCCATAATTCCATGGTTCATCATAAGATAAACATCCTTTTGTGTGTCACAATAATGTGATACCGTAATGATCCCACAACTCGAACAAAACCCAGTAATGAGTTTTAGATAGTTTATAACCTTCGGGTCTTGACTGCTATAATACCTTGCGTCAAAGCGCATGTAATCCATATTGTATGCAGTCAAAGCCCGCATCCCTGCCTCTTCACAATTATCCGCTAAGAGTTTGATGCCCGCTCCCTTTAGTCTCTTTAAGCCATCAATGGCAACGTCCCCTAGAGCATCTAGCAAAGCACAATCAAATGCCATTATAAGGTTTTGATGTTCGGTGTTAGAGGCTAATAATAGTTTGTCTAAAACTGTAGCCCGCATTAAAAGTCTACAACTTATTTGCAACACGAAATTTAAACGCGGATTGCTGTTGCAAATTAACCTAGCTTCATCAAGTGCTAAAAAATTTAGATCCTCTATGCGCTCAGAACCCTCAGCTATTGCAAAATAATTAGCTGGAACCATTTTGCCTAAAAACTTGTCGTTTAATACCTGCTGAATATTGACATAACATACTTCGTTGTTTTTATCAAGCGCAACATCGAAAAAATATACAATTGGCTCCGCTAATGCTATTGCAGCCCTTATGTTCTTTGCAGTCTGTCTCCTTTGGTTAAGAATAACTGCCCCACTCTCTGGTTCTTCCTCAATAGGATTTCCATCCTCATCCCTCTTTATAACTACATTTCCATCCTCATCAAGCTCTGGATCATAATCATCTAATGGATCAGACCCATCCTCTAAACTCTTTGCAATAAAAAGATCAGTTAATTCACCATATATGTCATCATAATCATCCGTTAAATACTCGCCATCAATCGGTGGTATATGCTCAGATCCCTTAAGTACAGCCCCAGCATTGATTCTGTATTTTTCAGCATACGGGATAGGCACTATCACTGTCTTTCTAAGAATGCCGTTTGTATCTAGAGTTAGCTTGATTAACTCTAATGCCTTATCAAGCTGCGCCTTTTCACCAACTTCTAAAATAACTCTGGTGTTTTTGTAAACTCCCACAGCATTAGACTTCTCTATATATGAATGTGGGTATTCGTTAATGTCTAATGAATTAGGATCTAAAGCACAATGTAGCATAATTGAATCACTCAATATGGAAATGTGAAATAAATACTTAGCACCCTTTTTATAACGTTCAAATTCACCATCAAAACTAGCCCTTATGTCTTGATATTCGAAAATTGTGTTCTTGATCCTGGAATATATTAACTTGATCTTGTTCTTAGACATCCTCAAAATGTTTTCAAACGTCTTTGGAATTATTTCTCGATGATATATGTCAAATTCATCATCACCCCTTATTGATAACTCCCGAGCATCTAGCTGAGAAATCTCTTCATCAATCAGTTCTGCATAAATTTTTGCAGTATCACTACTGTCTAAAGTATCCTCTTCAGAATTTTGTGACGACGACATCACTACATCCAGTCTTTGATCATATTCATTAACGCTATTATCGTTTTGCAATAAATTCTCTACGATATCAGATTCATTTGATTTCTCAGATTCTTCAGTATCCGTTTTTTGATTGCTAATATTGTCTTGATTTAAATTAACGTCTAAAGGATCGCTATGACCTATCTCAGTTAAATTAATATCTAGGGATTCTGTTGTTTGATTTTTATGGACATCATAAGCATTGTCAAACAAAATATTATCATCCTGGATAGGATTTTCTATAGTATCTATGTTTCCTTTTAGAATCGGGTTAGTGTCAGCTAGAAAGTCTTCACTTTTTTCAGAGTATATGGTATAAATACTGTGTATTTCCTCTTTATTTTTTAAGTTGACACTTGCGTTTTCAGCTAAAGCTCCATCAATTTTGATATTATCACAATCAAAGACTATTTTTCTTTTATCCTCATCACTATCAATCTTTTCGTTAAAATCTATAGACTCATTATCTGCGGCTGTATGTGAAATATCTAAGTTATCTAAAATGTTATGTACAGATGTAGACCTAGTTAATTCAATATCTGTATTATCAACCACATCATAAATTGAAGTTTTAGCTACTTCATCCGATTTTCCTGATTTTAAACCTTTGTCATTGCCTTTAAAATTTTTAATTGAATCCGATTTTTTACCACTTCTAGAAAGGTTTTTAGATTGCGATGATTTATTAAATTCTATTTCATGTATATCTGTTGATTGATGGTTATTTAAATATTCTTTTTGGTCGTCGAGATTTGATCCAGTCTTCTCATCTAAATTATTCTCTACTTTTGTTTTTATAATTTTAGTAGTAGACCTTTTTCTTTTTTTTGTAGTTGTATTTATTTCGCTATCAGAATTGCTTCCATTTGAAATTGCTATTGAATCATCGTTTGCTAACCGCTTTTGGGAACTAGTAAATGACCCTGTGTCAACAGGATTTTCTTGGGGAAAATCTACAGTATCTAATGATTCAACACTAGATACTTCTTCACATTGTAAATTGACATCACTGCCAACTAATTCAGTTTTGTTTTTAAACTTAGACGGCACAACAACTAAACCCATATATGATAAAAATGTATGTTTTGATTCACAATAAAAATCCCTTATCGATATGCTAAAATTATACACTATTAACCTATATTATTGCAATACTTTTGTTAAAATTTGATTAACAATTTTACAGTATTTTGTCAACATTTCGTAAAATTCATGAAATCTAAATGTAGATCTTTTTTCATTAGCTTTAGATTGTGTGTTAAATAATACTGTGCGTTTCTAGATAATTTATATCTTCTCTTTTGACCTTAGTTTTGTGACGCTTGGTATATTATATTATCAAGTAGATGCTATGAGTTTTTGATGATGCTAGGTACTTTTGATCTCGCATTTCTTTCTACACTGGTGGACATTTTTAATATACTATAGACAATATTAAACTATGTGTAGCCCAGCTTGCATTTCGACATTTGCAGTGAACAACAAAATCGTCTATTTTTAGTAACCCACCGAGTTGCGCTAGTATTCTCCGTATTAACACATGACTGTCTGGTATTCAATTTTTTTCTAGGACTTACTACATAAATTGCACAGTGCTCCTTCTGGTTTTTTACCACAGTATATGACATCTCTGACTTTGTAGATCATTGTTCTGACGCCTTTTGGACTATTGCAAGTCCACCCGAGTTAATTTGCAAACCATTCCGCTTTCACCTGTTGGTTTTATTGCTAAGAGTCGCGCTCCTGTTTTGATTTCGTCTGTTTAGCATGATCATCCATCTGTCTAGTCTGCTCTTAAGATAAAGATTTCTCTACTACCTTTTTAACCTGACCTACATAATGTTTGATTTGAAATCGCTATGCGTTTAACAATGAGTGCATCCCTACTGGCACTGGATTTGTGCTACATTCGGTACACAAAAAAAGATCGCTAATTAAGCGATCTAATTATGTTTCTATGTTGGAGCGGGAAACGGGATTCGGACCCGCGACATCTGCCTTGGCAAGGCAGCACTCTACCGCTGAGCTACTCCCGCATTTATGTGTTAATTATATAATCAAATATTTATCTTGTCAATTAATTTAAAGCACAATTTAAATATTATTTCTGATTAGTTAAATAATTGAATTTTATAATAAACAACTAGCATTTACTTACTTGATAAGAATATTATTCCTGTTTATATAGGTTGATGCAACTTTTATATAATCCTAGCTTTATATAACTAAATGTAACTGTTGGTGAGGGCATATACATTGCCTTAGATATGGATCAAAATTATGTAGTTGATGATGGCGATTATGGTACGTACATCTCTACAGCAAAGATTGTGGAATATCTAAAGAGATGGTATGCGACAGAAGCTACAAAAGATGAAACAGATGCAGCAAAAAAGGAGGTTAAATCCTTAACCCATGGCACAATTGATGATCAGGTATACAATCAAAACACGACTATTACTGCTGGTGATACAACTGATCTTCTAACATATCTAAACAATCAGGATTTTCCTGCAGTTAATCTGCTACCTGAGTTAGTTCAAGAGAACCATCTTGTTAATGGTGACACAGAAACGACAGCTGTAAGTTTTAGATTTTTCTTTAAATCACCAATTGAATATTCCATTTATTTAGATGGAACTTCTGGAAATTCTCAAGTTACATCTACTCCGAATGGTAACA
>JAIRMA010000019.1 GCA_031259085.1 Christensenellaceae bacterium | reverse complement strand
TGTTGTGCTACAATATCTATGTCAAATTATTTTGCTCACAACCTAAAGTCCGCAAATTTGCAACCGTTTATTTCATCACATTCTCGTTTTTGATGGAGTCTATAAAAGCTCTCTGTATTTTAGATAGTACTGGATGAACCTTTATATTCTCCTTTGAATAAAACTTTAGATATGCCCTTTACATGATTAAAAAGTTCAGTTTTTGTTAAGCCTTAAGTATTTCACTCTTGTTAATGTGTAATCTGATTTCCCTCATGTATATTTCTACAATAAATTGGATAAATAATCTAGATTCCATTCTTTTTTTTATCTTAGACACGTATTCGGCCCATATCTAAGGAATTTTTCAATTCATTGAAATCCTTTTCTCTATAATCCCTAGTTAAATATTCGTTTAGAGCATCGACAGCTGTTTTAATGATGTTGTCATTAGTCAAAAACCAAACATGTCCCGAATATTTATCCCGATCCTTTCCCGTATTATCAACATAAAAATCAACTTTGCGTATATCATCAAATGATATGAAAATTGATGAGATTTTGCCTCTATATTATATTAAACAAACGATAGAACAAACATTTGATTATCTTAAAATAATGTCTGTATGCTGCCAATACGGAACAGTAAAGCTGGAACATTTAATGTACATTTGCTTTTATCATTCATGGCAACAATTGCAATTATTCTCATAAAACGACATGTTAAAAAACGCAAGAAACTTGCTAAATTTCCAGCAAAACAAATATTACAATCAATGCGATGCATTAAAGGCGAATTAGTAGAAAATCTAATAATTCCGACTGAACCAGACAAATACGCAAACTTAATAATAAAAGAATCAAATTTGGTGAACCCATCACCAATAAAAATATAGTTATAAAATTTGATGAGAACTACGGTTAAATCTTGAGAATATAATTCTTTTCCGTTTGTGCTGTCTTTAAATCAAATATATTATACATCAATATGCGTTGCAAAATTATCTATTTTATATAAGATTCCGTTTTCAAGCTTATATTGAACATCTGCTATTGCAGCCGTTGATTCACGATGCGATACTATTATAATTGCCTTGTCTTTTTTTGATTCATTTAAGGCTCTTAATATAACACATTCATTAAGGGCATCAACGTTGCTTGTTGGCTCGTCTAATAAGATTAATGAACTTCCTCTTAAAAATGCTCTGGCAAGCCCTATTCGCTGTTTTTCTCCTGTAGACAACTTGTCTCCTAATGTACCTACTCTTGTTTTATATCCCTCTTCTAGCGATGATATGAATTCATGTATTGAAGCTTGTTTACATGCTTTTATTATTTCGTCTTCTGTAGCACCTGGCGCTGCGATTTTTAAATTATATTCTATTGTGTCATCAAACAGATATGTTGTTTGATTTATTAGTGTTATGTTACTTAACAAACTCTCTGTATTTATTTTTTGAATGTTTATTTCATTATATAATATACACCCTGCATTGATGTCTCTTTCTCTTAACAATAATTTTAAAATTGTGCTTTTTCCAGATCCTGATTCTCCTACTATCGAAGCGATTTGTCCTTTCTCAATCTTTAAAGTTACATCATTCAAAATATGATCCTCGCCATAGCTAAATTTCATGTTTTTTATTTCCACTCTTTCAAGATCAATATTTTGTCCATCAATGACATTCATTATGTTTGCTTTTTCTGTCATTAAATCTAATAACCTATTTGCGGACGCCAGCGTTTGCGTTAAATTGGCTGGTAATGAGGATAATGCAATTACTGGACCGAACGTGCTAATTAATATAGTAAATCCTATTATTGCAAGGCCCAAACTATATCCCTCTTGTCTCATTAATGTAATCGAAATTAGTAGTGCCACCACTGTAATTAGAGCTGTACATAATTGTATTAAGGCATTCGACCGTGCTATCTTTACATTCTGCATTTTCATTATATCTAGCAATTTATTAGAGTTTTCATTGACCTCTTTTTGTTTTAGAGATCCTGCATTCTTCATAACTATTTCTCTTATGCCACTGACCGTATCTAAAAAGCGCGAGTTGAATTCTGATAAGGTTTTCCTGTATTCTACACCGCTTTTTGAAAGTCGCCGATGATTAATTCTAGGGATAAGAACACCTAGTATTAGGTCGCCAAACAGGGCAAACAATGCTAGTGGAAATCCTGCAATGGCCCAAATTAAACTAAGTGATACCACAGAAATGACTATTGCTATCCCTACTGGTGAAATTGTATGTGCGTAAAAAACTTCTAGTGTTTCAATATCAGATGTTATTAGGGTTAAGAGGCCGCCCCTTTTCTTGTCCTCTAGCGTTGCTACATCTAACTCCCTTAATTTATCGAAGGCATTATTTCTTAATGTGGCAAGTAATTTAAACGCTATGTAATGATTAAGATATTGTTCAAAATATCGCAATACACCTCTCATGATACCGCAAAGAATTGCAAGTGTTATAATCAATTCATATGAAATCAACACTTCATTATTAATTAGTTTAGCAACAGCAACGGCGCCTAAAATTGGTATTGCGGCAGCAGTTGCATGTCCTAGCACACCGAGTAATATAGCGATGGCCATGATATAGGATAAAGGTCCCACATGCTTTGTGAGTTGCCTCATTACTTGGAGAGGTTTTCTATGCATTTATCACATCACTCCCTATTAATTCTACTTGTTTATTATATATGCTTGCATACTCTCCATTTTCTGCGATTAAATCTTTGTGTGTGCCTGACTCCTTTATCTCACCGTGCTTTAAATAATATATATAATCTGCCATTTTTGTGTTAGTTAAACGATGTGTTATTAATATCACACTCGCATATCGAGTAAGAGCCATTATATTTTTCATTATTACCTTTTCGCTATCAAAATCCACAGCACTAGTTGCTTCGTCGAATATATACAGTTTTTTCTTTATTGTTAAATTAATAGCAAGAGCTAACCGCTGTTTCTGCCCTCGTGAAATATTAGATGCGCCATCATTAATTATTTTTTCCAATCCACCGTCTCTTTTTATAAATCCATCTAATTCTACTTTTTTTAACGCTGTCCAAATTTCTTCTTCTGTAATATCTGGTTTTGCAAGTTTAAAATTATTAAGTATTGTATCATTGAAAATATACGAACTATCACTCGTGCATGCTATGCTGTCATAAAGGTTTTCTGACGCGATGTTTGATATGTTTTTGCCATTAATTAAAACCTCTCCAGACATTGGCGCAAGTTGTCCTAATATGATTCTTGAGAGAGTTGTTTTGCCAGATCCAGATTCTCCTGCTATTGCTGTTATTGATCTGTGTCTACATGTCATATTTATGTTGTTTAATATTATGTGGTTAGTGTCATATGCAAAAATCACGTTCGTTAGTTGGATTGTCCCACTCTCAAATGTATCAGAGCCTCTTTGGATTGGTAATGCCTTTAATATTGCTAAAATCTTTTTGCCCGCGCCTGCGCCGTTCATTGCCACGTGAAACGCACTACCTAGAGCGCGAAGAGGCAAGAAAAATTCTGCAGCGAGCAGTGTTAAAAACAGCACATAAATGGGATTTAATCCTGTCGTTCCTGCAATCACTGCACGCGCTATCCCAACAGCTGCACCACCAAATGCCACTAAATCCATGATTGTGATGGATGCTAATTGCATTAGTAATACTTTCATAGTTATTTTTCTAAATTCTTCCGCATCTTTTGCTAATTTCTCCGCACCTTTATTGTCTGTCATGAATAATTTCAAGTCCTGTAAACCTTGCATTGCATCTAAAAAACCGTCACCTATTTTTAGATATTTGCTCCAATATTTGGCAAAAACCTTCTTGGCGTACTTTGACGTAATTATAATTGCTATAGGTATAATTGGAACACAGACTAACAAAATTGTGGCAACACTTATATTAATCGTTGCACATATTGCAAACAAAAGGATGGGTGATATCATTGCAAAAAAGAATTGAGGAATGTATGAGGTGAAATATAAATCTAATTGTTCTATTCCTTCAACTGCAATTTGCGTAAGCGCAGCATTTCCAATGCTCTCATCCACCTCTCCTTCTAATTCTAATAGTTTTGAAAACAACTGCTCTCTTAAATTCTTTTTTACCATTGTGGCCAACAAGGCTTTATTCTTGCCATTTTGTATAGATACTAAATATCGTAAAACTATCCCTCCCAGTATCGCATTAAAGGGCAGTATGTATGATCCCTGATTAATGTTAGGATCATTTGAAATTGTTAGGCTAAACGCTAGACAGATGCCTGCAGTAATACAAACGTTAGCAATAAGTGCCAATATGTTTAGAATTGTACATTTTACAATCTGTTTATTGCTCCCCTTGACTAGCCTCATTAGTTCCTTGTCAATCATCTTAACGCACCTTTAAAACTGTCGATGGAGCATTACCTTTTAAAATATCAGCTATTTTGTATATACTGTTAGCTATATATACTGTGGTTCCCAATTTGACAGGCTCTTTTACAAATTCTAGTTTGTGTCCTGCACCATTAGCACCAGGTCTACTAGCCCCTTTGCAAAAAGCTTGATAATATTCAATATTATTTATAACTTCTGTCTCGTCCTTTCCTGATATTTCTTTTATTAATGTTGTTTTATCATTAATATCTTTAAAAATCCCATCAACACTAGTTAACAATATTAAAAATTTAGGCTTGAGTAAACACGCGATTTCAGATGCAGTCTCATCGTTATCAACGCACTCTGCCGCTCTTCCGTTTCGTGTTAAAAATGCTTTTATTTCCATTTTGCGGTTTTCTGTATAGCTCACTGGGTCATTATAATTTATGATTGGAACTGCCTTTTGGGGTGGGCACCTGAGTAAAGCATTTTTAAGATGTTCCCTTTTGTCAGGATGATTAAAATGCTGATGCTCGACTAGAAACTGTCTGAGAGAATAAGAACTTTTTATAAATCTTCTATAAGTTTCCAAAAGTATTATCTGTCCCTGCGCCGCATAATCAGTTTTAATGTCATCATCTCTGCCCGTTAATTCGATGCCATTCATTCGCTTCATATAATCGAGACGACCAATTTCTACAGCCCCAGAAGTGATCCAAACCATGCCTGGCTTTAATTCCCGTGAGATGCTTGCTAATATATTATAATCTAAGTCGTCACCTGAACGGTTTATTAACGCCATAGAACCTATTTTCCCAACAATATCAATATCGAATTTCATATTATACTATATCCTTATTCTAATAAAATTTAACGTGCATTTCTTGATGGGATTTTATCTCAAAACCTGCGTCGTTTTGCTTCTACATTGAAAAACTAGCAACCTCTTTAATTACTAACAACCTAACGCTTTTGGGCTAAATTGATTTTCCTGTTTTAAAAGCTTTACTACAATACGTTATTTATCTTATTATACCAGCTATATAAAGAATATAAAAATATATTTTATTGACTCTTAAATAACAGCTTGTAAAGCTTTTATTGCTAGTCCTTTTAATGTTTTGATTTTCAAAGTAATACTGATATTTGATAGAACCTATAGCACATGCCTAGCCTTTTCATTAACACTTAAAAAAAGTCCTCTTAATTAAATAAAAATTACTATTTTTTAGCTAAAACAACATCAAATAAATTATTATCAGCGTCTCCTAAAACCAGTTTCTAATAGTTCACAAATCGATGTGCTGATCCTTTATCTTTGAGCTTAGTGTATACAATTATTATTAGAGAATTATTTAATGTGTATATTTGATTTACATCGGTATTAGATCCTAAACAAATCACTCACTTTTTTGTCATATTAATTTATAAGCCTCTTTTTATTAAGTTTTATCTGTTTTTTTGTTGATAAAATTTTGAGAGCTTGTGTTTTGCTTTAAAAAATCCTATTAGCCCTGCGGGTTTTAAGTTTTATTGATATGCATTACTCGCGATTTAAAATTTTTTGAGTCACATCTGTGTTTTATAGAAGACACCCTTTGTCAATTCAAAATGATTTTGTGATATATTCAATTACAAATGTTGATGTGTTTTCATTTTGGGATGATTATAGCTCATTAAATAACTCTGGTTAATCATAAAACTTGAAAGCAACAGGGCCTCCATTTTTCTATTAAAAACTAGTGCTCCATGATCTTTGATTAATATTGAAACTATAGATCAAAAAGTTAGGTGCCTTTTAATGAATGGCAAAAATAAATATAGTCCTCTCTGGCTTTTTGTCTACATCAAAATATAAATTGATTCACCATTCTTTAAGGCTTGTTAAAAACTTTTTATCCTTGCAATTGATCTGGTTGATGAACAGCCCCAGTCTCGGCATTTGCCAAATTCCAATCTACAGCCCAACCTGAAGGCCAATCGGTTTCATTAACAGTCGCCACATAAATTAAAGGTTTACAATTTAAGAAAAGCGCACTGCCTAACGATGTTACAGTACTTGGAATTGATAAGCGTGATAGCATTGTGCAATTCTCGAACGCACGGGATCCAATGCTCAATAAATTCTCTTGTATTCCGACTTGTTGTAGTCTTTGACAATCCTTAAAAGCTTCTTCTCCTATTGACCTAAGGGTGTTTGGTAATGTTACTCTGTCTAACGAAGTACAGCCACGGAATGCAAAATCTCCAATTTCATATAGCTGTGTGTATTGAATCCCTTGCAAACTGTTTATTGAATTACAATTTTCAAATGCATATTTTCCTATTGTTTTCAAAGATTCAGGCAACGTAAAATCGAATAATGTTGTACAGTTTTGAAAAGCTTGATCATCTATTCGCAAAAACCCTGATGTCCTTGGGAATTCAACCTTTCTAAGAGATGTGCAATCAGCAAATGTTAATGCTTGTACTGATACAATTCCATTTGGTAAGGTTATGCTCGTGATTGAAGAACATCCTGCAAAGGCACCTTTTCCTATGGAAGTCACTGTTTGTGGAATATTTATCTCTGAAATGTTTATACAACCAAAAAACGCATTCTCTCCTATCTCCGTTACACTGTCTGGAATTGTCACACTAGTTATATTTGTTGCTCCAGAAAAGGCGCCTGCTGCTATTTTGATTACTTTTTTACCCTCATGCTCAGATGGAATTATTACTCTTTCGAATTTTCCACTATACTGAGAAACCATTACAACATTTCGATCATCATGTGGTATTTTAGAAAACTGTAAACCCTGTGTGCCGTACTGCACCCATTTAGGTCTAAGAAGCATGTTTTGGGGAAATTCCCAGGGCCCTACTGCTTCAAAATCAACTCTCTCGTGTTTTTCAACATCGTAGTAGGTCCAACCGTCAAAATCATAACCAACACGCGTTGGCAACACTTTTGCTAAATCTGCTATATAGTTAGTATATCCATACATAACGCTTATGTATGGATATTCAACTGCGACCCCATTGTCAGTCGTTTTATATGTGTCATATACTCCTGAAGCATAACTAACATCATCCGCGGTCTCAAAACAAATTTTGTAATTCTCTGAGATGAACGAACCACCTATTGTAATATGCTGTGCTGGCATTTGTGCTGGGATATCAGTATCCCATCCTGTAAATCGCTTCCCTGCGGATACTGGATCATCTATTGGGGTCACGGGCGCACCTAATGCATAATACTCTATTTTATATACAACGCTGTCAACTCTGTATGTTATAGAATATGCTGACTCCCATTTTGCATAAAGAATCGTCTCCCCTAATATTGATAGTGGAAATACTGCTTTGTAATTCAATTCCTGGTCTAAATACCATCCATCTAAAATATAGTTTTCTCGTGTTGATACTGGAGCCTCGTCTATTTTGTCTGTGATGACAGCTTCTACAGGCGTTCCGTTATTTACTGCAAATTCTACTTTGTATGTCGCAGGGCCAGAGGATGCGCATGCAATTAAAACTACAAACAACAACAAGAATAATAGGATGATTAAGATTTTTTTCATTGCACCCTCAAACGTTCGGACACCGATCGTCATTATGCTTGTTTCAACTTGCTAGTTGATATTATTTTGATTTTTGTGCATTTAACACTAAAAATATTGAGCCTATATTATATATCATTTTTAGCTTTTTGTAAACATTGATTGGCTTTTTGTTCTTATTTTATTAAAATTCTTGTTTTATCTTTTCGATGTCTTTTATATACATGCCCTTCGACTCAATATTAGCTTTGCAAAAAGGTGGTTTTTAAAACTTTTTATCTTTTAAATATTATCTTTTGATTTAAGTGTTTTACCAGCTGTTGGGTTTTCTGATTCAAAAACTCAAAAGGACTTCTATAATAACAGTTCGCTTTCTCAAATCAGGGTCTAGTTTATTTTGATTGGTTTTATCAAGCCTACTTTGCTTTAAAAGCCTTAAGAGCTTGTTTTTTCACTCTGTTAATTCCTGTTTTTTTTCAGTAAAACGTTTTTTGACTTTACTGATTATTGACAATTCTATCTATAAATATGTATAATTAACAAGTGATTTATTAAAAGCCACATTTTCCTAAATTATCCTCTTTAGATTTAGTTTATGTGTCATACTGCATATCCCTAACCCTTTGTTTTTTTCGAGGCTCACGGTCTACTATTTTTATGGCAATTAAATATTTTAAAACGATAAAAAAACAAGGTTGTAAATTCGTTTGCAAAATGCATACTAGAATAACTGTTATGGTAAAAAACCTCACATGCTATCAAAAACTTTTACCATAACTCGCATAGCTGTAGTAGTCTTATTAATACTCCTTTTTTCTGTGTTATTAGCTTTGTCTCTTAATGTGAATAAAAACGAGTCTGATACTTACTTAGCTTATGCGATTGATACTCAATCGTCACTCCCTGATTTTGTCACTAACAATGCAGATGATATTATATATCTGCCAGGGCGCGAGGACTTGCCTAATAGAAATCAATATGTTTTGATGGTCGAACTAAAAGCCGACATGAGACAATCCATTGGGGTTGCGACTCGTCAATATGTTAGGTTTTTATATAGTGATAATGGCGGAGCATCATTCACTATAATACAGCCTCGCATTAATACGAATATATCAACGGAAGACATATATGATGATGGCACTACTGATAGTGACGGATGGTTTATTTATGGTATGGTTGCTACTGCGGGTCAAGCATGTGACGCAGATAATAAGTATATCGAAAATGTTGAGGTTAATAAAATCCTTTGGGGCATCCTGATTAATCAACAATATAATAGTCAAGCTTATCCATTTTATACACAGAATGGTGCTCCCACAATTTCTTTGATGGGCACCTATTCGGTATACAACACAAGTCGCTTAGACCTTGTATTTCTTCCAAGCAAGGATTATTTTTTAACTGGTCATGTTGCTCTCTTAAATAACTACTCAACCAAATCTCTAACCCAAAAGGAATCCCTTTCAACATTTGGATTTAACAACGAAGGGTATTATAGAAATAATGGTGATACTTATGATGAAAACGATTCTAGTAATCCAATAAACACAACTACTTCATGTTTGTCAGGTTATCCATCGGCAGATCAATCAACAGGATTGGATTCTTATTCTGTATTTAGTGACCTTAATATTGGCGTTGGAAGTGACTATGTCTCTGACAAACTAGATGATTATTATTTTGAAGTTTCTTCTGTTCCAGTAAAGGGATTATCTAGTAGTGGTATTTATAAGAATTCTTCTCTATTTGTCATCGGTGGTGCTGCTAACTTTTATTTCTTCGGTGGGAAAATCGACGGTGGAAATATTGGTAAAACATTTGATGGCGATACTAACACCCACGCCACAATCCTCGCAACAGGCCCGCAAAACTCATCTGCTAAGACTACTATAGTCGTACAGGATTCTGCCATAATTTTAAATTATCATAAGGCTTCAAATATTCTAATAGATGGCATTTCATCGAACGTAATACTACATAGAGGTGGCACAATTGGTCGCATAGATACAGAAACTGCAATTAGTTCAATCAATAACTCAGTAGCAATTGAATTAAATCTGTATTTATTAGGGGGTAAGGTCTATAATCAAGGTGGTACTCTCATTAACTGGGGAGATTCTGCATCTACTGGCAATTTGATATTAGTTGATTCTCACATTTTTTCTGACAATACTAATGCGGACTCAAAAGTCTCGATTATCAAAAATTCATCCATTGAATTTATAATGATTGGGGGAATTATAGAAAACTTAACCCCTGATGGAATTGCCCTGGAAAATTCTGAGTCAGGTGACCTCAAAATCACGGGTGGGCAAATTATAACTAATTCTACTTCTACGGCTTCTGTATTAAACTCATATACTGGCACACTTATCATAGAAAAAGATGTTACCATTACAAATCATGCACAGTTTGGAATTGCTATTCAAAACTCATCCAATGGCACTATTAATCTATCCCTCGATGCAAAAATATCAGGAGCTCTCGATCTTAACGCCGATGGATCATACATTTATTCCGCGGACATTCAAGACGGCACGGAAAATTTAGACTGCCTGTATACAGATATTTCAGATCTGAAAATAGGAGATTCTTATTCTTTTATCTCAAATAATTCTTCCTATGAACTCTCCGATGTTAATAACAATTTGTATGCACTAGCTCTTATTTCATACATTCAATACACGGACGATCCTGATGGCACAGACTCAATAAGTGATATAGCTGGCAATTACAAGATAGTTACAGTGCGCGCAGTTAACGGGCTCTATCCTAATGAGCAGGCAACTGCTAATCCAAATAAATATTCTGACGACACTTTTATGACATACACGGGATTTTCTGTTAAATATTATATATATGGGACAGACATCGAGGTTAAGCCAGGAACTCCTCTCTTAGAAGGCTATAAGACGCCACATTTATTGCGCTCAGAATTGATTTTGAATGCTCCTTCAGTCAATCTCACAAACACAACCATAGATACTGTTTTTGCTAAAGATACAACTCAATCTTTTTCTATATCATACTCGCATGTTTTAAGCGATGCAGTTAACTATTCGACAAACTGGAGTGTTGATAAATCCAAAACTGACTTTTTCTATGTCCCTTTGTCTCTTGATAATTTAGTCTCTTCTTTATCTGTCTCAGATGTTTCAGATTCTGGATATTACAAACATACATTGGATGGAAGTGTTACAAAATTTGGCTTAACTCACTCCTTTAGAACAATTGAGAGCTTTTGGGATGTTACTATAGATTATCAAATAGTATCTGTTGATAACGTTTTATTAAGATTTTCTGGGACTGAGGATGAGTATACAAAAGAACTTAGTAATGTCATAACCCAAGGCTCCTCATTTTTAGCTGACACAAAAATCATACTGTCTGATTATTCTGAATTGGCTTTGAACACCGATTATACTGTAACTTACAGAAACAATACTTTTGCTAGTAACGATGGATCAAATGCCATCGCGGATGTTATTATAACACTTTCTGATAATTATCTGTTTGAGCTGGGTGATGGAGAATTTGCACATATCATCATAAAAACTTTCGAGATTATACCCAAAATAGTCGAGTCAATTTTTGTAACCTACATAGATGATTTCGCGAGGGATGAATACAGAAGAGCCTACGATGCTTACGACAGTTTAAGTTTAGATGGCATAGCACTAGTTGCTCGTTATAATGACAATTCAACTACACAAATATTCAGAGATCACTATGAAATACAATATCAAAGATATTCGGATGATTCAAAAACTTCCTTGATTTTTGTAGCTAACACTGATTGTTTTTACGCAGTAACCGGCAATATTAAAGTGCTATTTGTTTATGAAAACATAACTACTTACTTTGGCGGAGAGTTTAATATTGGATCTGATACTAACAGTTATTTCACAGTGTCCAAGCTTGACACTGGGGTGTCAGTAGAAATCCCAGATGGAGCTCTATATTCAAACGACATTTTATTAAATTATACTAAAAATCCTTATGCGGTAAAAGGGGAATGGCATTTTGAACCACCTCTTTTTATTGATACCACTACAGAATATAACTGGACTTTTACCCCAGAAGATACAATTAATTATAGTGTAGCTACGGGTACGGTTGTTACAACACCCTCGTTTGCTGAAGCCTTAAGCATTACAATTGATAGAGATGGACTATATTTGTTCACAGCATTTCAAACAATAAATCCCGAGTCATTTGTTGTTTGGCTTAATTATTTAGATTCATCAATTCCATCTTCAAACGTTAGTCAGCTCTCTCAAATATTATATTATCACGGTTCCCAAACTGGTGTTAATGACATTCTAAACGAAGTAAAGTCCTGGAGTGAAACAGCAATAAACGCTGCCTTAAGCGATACATTTTTAGCTTCAGATATTGCATTTGTAGTAAGATATGTGCCCTTTGACAGTATGTTTAATGATTATGCAGAGCCTCTTTATGCGGTCTTTAAGCTCGATGCTCCAGTAACTAAGATTAGCTTGTCTGTTAACCCTGTGTTGCCATCCTCCATATACACAAGCACGCCCTTTGAGTCTTTTTCTAATACTGATGTTCAAAACTACGGTACAATGCAATGGACTTTAACAACAGAGACTAACTATTTAACAACCCCTCTAGTTGGATACAGGCAATACACATATTGTTTTGTTCCAAATGATGCTTTAAACTACGAAATAATCACTGCTGAAATTTGGATTGAAACCATACAATTAGAATTACAGGAATTATTAATAAGTGTGCCAAATTTAGAATTTGCTGCAATGTCATCAATACCAACTTTATCTGAGTTGTTTGACAAAGGCCTTCTTGTTTCTGTTATATACAACGATCCAAGTAAAAATGTTTCGTTTTCCTCCACTGATGCTAATTTTTCTCTTTTCTATCCTAGAAATTATGCTCATGATTTAATTGGCTCTGATGATTGTTTGATCCTCTCTTATACAGATGACTATTCTACAATATCTGATTATATTCCGATTACAGTTAAAAAACTTCAGTTCGAGGCCTCTTTATCTGAGTTGCTCCCTGAAAACAATTCTACTGTCCAATATAGCCCGAATACGAGTTATACCGTTCAGGCAATTTCATCACTAATAATAACACAGTCGTTATATAGAGAAGTATCTCTAACGGACTATGATTTAGCCACCTCTGATAAACTTGTAAGAGGCATTTTAAATGAAAAAAAATACTACGTTAAAATGCCCTCTAATATTATTCAAGACGTTGGTTCTTACAACTTAATTATTGTTGTTAGCGCGGACGAGGATTATTACGAACCTCATGACGACTTGCAATATTCTATCACCATAACAATAGCTTCTGTTAATACAATTGTCCCTATCCTATTAATGCCCACACAATCACCCGTTGATCAATCCACGTGGAATTACGATTATTGGTTTAAAGGGGAATTGCCTGTGATTACTGTATCAAAAGACAATACTGATAAAACCATTATTGAATCTGGCGTTTTCCTGTGGTATTATAATAATACACCTGTATCAAGTTTGATTTTTTCAGGAGATTATGAGAGTAGTGCAACTTACACGTGGGTGTGGAACAAACCAAATTATGTCTCTCAGAGCGGTACAGTTACATTAAACATTCATACAAATGACATTATCTCAATTGAGGTGGCCTGGAAAAATCCAGATCACCCTAAAACTTATAGCCCACTAGATCTTGTTAACATCACAAGCGACGATATTATTGTTAAAGGGACGTACAAAGACGGCATAACACGCACTTTATACGATAGCCAAATCGTTATAATTTATGACAATGGTGCTCCTTCTTCGTCTGACGAATTTAGACTTTATGGAGACCACACTAAAGTTACTTTTGCATTATTAGAAGACCTCAGTATAAAGACATCTCTTAATATAACCGTCAATAAAAACAATTATCTGCCCTCATCTTTTGATGAAGTGCGACTAACTTTAAAGCAAGGCATATCGTACACCGCATCCGCTATAATAACGGATTCCAATTTGTCTGCCGTGTATTACATATGGTCTAGTTCTTTATCCGAAAATGCGCCAGTTGGAAATTATTTAACAGTTAACTCTTCTTCTACGATAACAGATTTAACATCTGAATTTTATGGATATTATGTGCCACTCACTTCATTTAGCGCGGCGCATATTTATAAAGTCCTAGCTCATTTCATTCCCAATCCTGATACAGCTAGAAATTATAATGAGCCCTTAGACATGGTCACAAAATATTATGTTTTATATGAGCCAACTATTAGTAAATCTGACGTTTTTTTTGAGGGCTTTATATATGATTATTCTAACTCGGATACAAATTCTCAAAAACTCGCACTCTACTTGTCTGCGTCTTATAACGGAAACCCTGTGCCTGGGACTTTCTCCTTTGCCCGGCCTGTTTTTGATGTTGCCTCAGAACCATACTTTGATTATGATTTATATTTAAACCCCATCTCTTACGATGTCATATTCACACCAACCGATACAGACGTATATTCTTTAGTGCACATTACTATTGATATATCTATCAATCCGCTTGATTCAGATTACCCCACTCACGAAATTACGACTTTCCTAGATTGGGGAGAATATAATGAGCAAGTTATTGCCCTCGAAAAATACGCAGGGGACTCTGTTAAAGACTATCTCAAAAAACTTTTTTCGGATTCGTCTTTGACGGATGTAATCAAATCCTTTGCTCTCAATTTTCTTACAGCTCCTTTTCTCCCTGCGAGTTCCCCTGACAAGTTGCCCAAAGATTCTTCTCTTGATTTTGGCGATGTTTTAGACTCAGATTTATTTGTTTTACAAACGCTGTTTTTCACAATTCCTGATTTTGAATCTGACGATAAAATTAACACGATTTATTTTAAATACAATTACCATGGTTTCTGGCTAAACGGGCAATTTGATATATACAATGTCTTAACTAGAAATTTGGCAGATTATGTAACTGTCCCAGATTCTCAATCTAAAGATTATGACGGAACGCCGTTCAGCCTGTTTTTTGACGGGTTGCAAGAGGGGGATGTCGTTACTTATAAAACAACAGGTGAATATACGTCTTCTCTAACTGCTTTGTTTTCGGACATGACTAGTGTTGGTACATATACTTTTACAATAAACATAACCCGGGAAAACTATGTGCTTTTAAATAAGACTATCACTTTTGAAATTTACTCGAATATTACTTTTGATATATCTAGTGCAACTCTGGCAGCGTTTTCTAATGATGCTTCAATTTGGACAACTAAAGCCCCATTAGATGGCTCGACAGGGTTTAGTGAGCTTCCATTCACTATCACATTACCAGAATATTACATCCCATTAGGATGGTACTATGTTGAGGGAACCCGACAAATTTTGCTATTTAGCTATGACGGCACTCTTTTAGATGATAACACTTGGACAGACAGACCGTCATTTACTGTCTATCTCAAATGGAAATATGTTCAATATACTATAACCTTTGATATAGGAATAAGCGACACTTATACAGGATCAAAACCTTCTGTCTCAATGCCTTTTAATTCATATCTCACACTAAATAATGAAGCGGGAAGCTGGAATAGCGCCTCAATCGCGGGGAAGAGTATTGTCGGTTGGATCTCGTCATCAGGCGAACATTATGCACTTGATGCATTCACTAATACATATGCCCTGCTAATCACGGACAATGAGACTTTAACAGCAATCTGGGCCTCAATCTCATATAAACTAGAGTTTGTTCTTGACAGTAGTCATTCTATGTTTATACAAGTGGGTTTCAATCAGGATACTATGGTTTACGCACCATCTCTTGCTACGATTTTAAAATCCTTGAGCGCTCTCGATTATTCAACGCCTACAATTCAAAATAATTTTCTTTTGGGATGGTCCCCTGATAGCGGGTTCTTTGATATAACAACTTTTGATTTTACAACAGCAATTCCCACAAACCCAAAAAATGCAAGTGGCGATACTATTATTAGGTTTTACCCTGTATGGAAACCAAAAACAATCTATATAACCTTTGATAAAAATTATAATGGTGCTACGATAGACGCTAAAACAATGTCTCATGTTTATGGTGACAACGAATCTATTATCCAAAAATTCATCTATCAGAGAGAGGGTTACACATTGCAAGGCTGGTCAGACACCCCTCAAGGTTCAATCGTTTTCTATGCCTTAGATGTCCCTGATTATGCGGGGGCTTATGCTACTGAAGACAAATCTGTTGTCGGTCAAATCAATCTTACTCTTTACGCTCAATGGATACCCATCTCATATTCAATAATATATTTTCCTGGGTTTACTGGGCCAGATTCCGTTTATGACTCACGCCTTTTTTACTACGATGTTGAATATCTTCTAGATCAAGTCCCATTCTCTCGTGAGGGTTATACCTTTACGGGTTGGTCCGATAGCACTACTTCATATGTTAAAGGCTCTACTATATCCAATTTGGCGGCGCAAAATGACGCAACTGTTTTTCTTACAGCACAATGGATTAGTAATGCGTATAATATCTTGTATGATCCTAATGGCGGGACCCTCCCGTCTAGTGACGCAAAAATGGAAGCGGAAGCGCTCTCATACGACACGCCACATACATTGCTGAAGAATCTCTTTATTAGGGAAGGTTTCTATTTCGTCGGATGGACTACTGATGTTTCCTTAGATAAAATATTTGATGACGAAGCTACTGTTTTAAATCTTAGTGATTCTGGAGATGTTACTCTGTATGCTCTTTGGGATACAATAACATATTCGATATCTTGGGTTGTCCCAGAAGGCGCAATTGGGTATATGGGGCAAACCACTTATTCGATCGAGGAAAAACTTCCCAATAATCCCTACATCTTAAATGGTTATACTTTTCTTGAATACTCTGTAAAAGTAGGGGATATAACATATAGTTATCCAGTAGGTACTCCCTTTAAGACAATTTTAGAGGAAACTAATTTAGATGAAGTATACACTCAGACTGTTGATATCTCCATTTCTGTGGTTTTTAAGCCCATTTCATATTCTGTCAAATATATTACTGGGGATCCTGATAATCAGCCCGTTTTTGCCATAGAATACAATACACACGTCTCCTTAAAAACTGCTTTTGATCTAGTGTTAACAAAAACTGGATATTCTTTTGACTATTGGTCATTATCATCTGATTTGGATGCAACTAAGTTAGATGACATCTATAATCTAACAAGCAAGGAACAGATTATAAATATTTATGCCCACTGGAAGCCTTTCACTTTTACTGTAGCGTTTGATTCGGACGGGGGATCTTTAGTAGCTTCTGTTGAGTTTACTTACGATGTATTTAGTCTTTTGCCAGCTCCTTCAAAAGACGATTTTGTTTTCTCAGGGTGGCTTGATTCTGAAAATAATCACTATTCGACTGGTTATTATAAAAACATAGTGTCAGATCCTTTAGAAAACGGGACGTCTTCTATAACTCTTAAGGCACAATGGGTGGCCATCGGTGAACCTGGAGTTCAATATATCGGCAACGGCGGTTCTGGTCAAATGCCTAAGACATCTGGCACAGCTAATTCTACAGTGAAGTTAACCGCAAACACTTTCATCCGCGCGGGCTATGATTTCATTGGGTGGAGCACTTCTTCAGATGCAACAGTCGCTTCTTATCAAGATAATTCTGATATTACCCTCACTACAAATCTTATCACTGTTTTTGCAGTATGGCAAGCTTCGACATATACCCTTACAATCAATGATAATGGAGGAACGCTTCAAATTAATAATCCTTCCACCTTGATATTCGATCAAGCTTATAGCCTTAACGCACCCTCAAAGACTGGTTATATTTTCAATGGGTATTTGATTCAAGACACAAACGATTCTTTCCCTTTGACAGGCATTTATACAACTACCGCTAATCTCGTGTTGAACGCTAGCTTTTCACCTATTGAATATACTGTGGTCTTCAATCCAAATGGCGGGATAGGCTCCATCACACCTCAGACATTTTTCTATGATGAGTTAAAGGAGATCAGTCGAAACACTCAATTGATACAAAGAAAAGGCTATACGTTCCAATTCTGGCTATTGAATCAGACTCCTATCTATGACGGTTCTTTGGTTTCTAATTTAGCATCAGTTGACTACGCCGTTGTAGTATTAAACGCTTATTGGAAGCCTAACAAATATATTGTTATCTTTAACTCTAATAACGATGAAAATTTAACTGTTACACAACAATTCGATTATGATTCTGAGTCAACACTTATTGCCAATACATTTACTAAGACTGGTTACTTGTTTGAGCGTTGGACTTTAACTTCTACAGGGACAGGGCTTTGGTATGATGATTGTTATTCTGTTTCAAATCTTGTTTCTCAGAATGGAGGCTCTATTAATTTATATGCGAACTGGCGTCCTATCACCTACTTTGTGGAATATGACTCGAATGGGGGGACGGGTAGCATGAAGGTGGACAAGTTTACTTATAACGAATCTAAGGCGTTAACTGAGGCTCGCTTCTTAAAAGAAGGACACGCCTTTATTGGGTGGGCTCTTAGTAATATTTCTGATTCCGTTGATTATCAAGACTCAGCAATAATATTGAATTTAAGCTACATAAATGATGCTACTATAACACTGTATGCAATCTATCAACCAGGCTCATATGTCGTCAAGTATGACAAGAACGATGCACTTGCTAGTGGCATTATGACTAATTCTATTCATGAGTATGGTGTTTTTGAACCTCTTAATAACCCCACCTTTGAAAAAACTGGATTCTCTTTAATAGGCTGGAGCTTGTTGCCTGGGGAAGCTAACTCGGTAGATTTTGTGATAGATTATTCAAAATCGCAATTGACTGCAAAGAGTGAAATCACTCTGTATGCGGTATGGCGTATTAATAGTTATTCTTTAGCTTTTAACACTAACGGAGGCACATTCGTCCCATCGGTTTTTGCAGTTTATGGATCGCCTATATCTCTCCCTGAAGGAGACGACTTGCCTCTCAAAGCAGGATTTGTGTTTGAGGGTTGGTTTTCTGATCAGTCTCTTACTACACCTTTTTCCTTGACTACAATGCCAGCTCAAAACACTACTGTGTTTGCAGGTTGGAGCGATTCGTCTATCTATTATGTACTATCATTTGACACAGACGGTGGATCACACATTGATGCGAGAGAAGGTACCTATGGCACTCCAATTATAGATGTATCTATTCCAACAAAAGAGGGATATGTGTTTACAGGCTGGTATCTGCATGAATATGACACTAGCGAATACATCTTAACTACTATGCCTGCTCAAGATATTTTATTAACAGCACGTTGGAAACCTGCTATATGTGAGATTTCATTTGTTACATATGGCGGAGGCAATGTTCCCAAAGTTGTCGAGCACTATGGTGCAGTCTTAGAATTGCCAGCATTGTCAAAACCTGGATATTTGTTTGAAGGATGGTACACTGATACAGGACTAACTTCAGAATTTACTTCAACCACAGTACCTGCTGATATCGATGTATTGTATGCTAAATGGTCAAAAAAGACGATTACTATTCTTTTCTCAACCTCTGGGGGGACTCCTGTTGATCCTTTAGAAATAACAGTAGGAGATCCAATACCTAATCGCATATCAGAACGTGAAGGCTTTTTGTTTGCTGGCTGGTATTTGAATAAGGAATTAACAATGCCTCTAAATTACGATCTCGCTCCTGATACCGATCTGGTGCTTTATGCTAGCTGGGTAGAGACTTCTAATCTATCATTCGTGTTCCCAATATGGGCTATCATCCTAATCATTCTTGCTATACTTATAATAATTGCTGCTGTTATATATGTTTTACTATCTAGAAAAAAACGGGAGGATTTATGGAAAAACTAAAGTCTTCATTTATAGTGATTCTTTTGTTCCTAGGGGTTATCTTAATCCTTTTGTTTGCAATGCATTTTGAGCTAGGTTATGTTATTGCCGAATCGAGCTTGCCTACTCCATCTGCTAGTATAGAACATAGTACAAATAGTGCTACCTACAATGCCAACACCTATTATTCGTGGATTTCATATGCTTTAACAGGCGCAGACTTAGATAATGACGAATATTACGCCTATTCAATAGACGATGGCATTTCTTGGGTTGATCATAAGGAATCTGTGTTGATTATTGATTCAACTACAAACAAGCCCTCTATATCATTTAAAATAAAGAATTCTGAGACGGAAAGCAATGTTGTCAAATATAACACTCCAGTGAGAGTTGATGCATCACCTTCAATAAATTTTATTGAAACCCCTGCTGGCTTCTATACACAAACCCCCTATCAAATAAATTTTACATATTCTACTTATTACGTCCCTTTCGTTACTACTGTACAGTTATTGCCCTACGGCGCTGTTGACACACTAGGTGCATATGCTGGAGGCTTTGTTGCCTCTGAAAACGGTATTTATAGAGTGTCCACAACTTCCGAAACAGGCGCTAGCACGTATTCTGATGTTTTAGTCGATCGGATAGATAACGCCGTGCCCGAATTTTTTGTTTTACCTCAAACAGGAGGCAATAATGGGATTTGGGGAGCCAAAGCAACCTATGTCATAATCCCAAAAGTCTTTCCAATCTCGGCTGTTAGATACCAATATTCATTTGATAATTACACGTGGACAACATCGCTTACTGACGAAAACTCTATATATGTAATTGACGTAGTGCCTGATATTAATAAGACAATATATTTCAGAGCCGTCTCTGGCTCTGGAGTCATTTATGATTTTGTGCCTGCAGACGAAGATGTTCTTAAGTTTACCACCTGTGTAGACTCTCAAAAACCTGTTGTGACTGTTGATGTTATATCTTCTAGTACTGTACCTTCTAACCAACCTGTCGTACTAGATGTCTCATCTACTACAGGAGTTAGTGGGGTAACCGTCTATTTTTCCACTGAATTAACAACATCACAAGAAATCAAAGGCAATCAATTAACTATTTATCTGCCTGGCATTTATAGGTTTTATTCTGTAAGTGGGGCTGGGATAGCCTCAGATGAAGTAATTATGGATTTTAATTATATAGATATTATCGCGCCAGAGATTAAGGGTGTTACGGCTGGGGAAATCTATAAAACTAATGTTTCGATAGCAATAACTGAGGCAGCTACTGTAACTGTTAAAATTAACAACAAGGAAGAAACTGTAACTTTGGATAGTTTTGGAAATGTGACCTTTACTAAATCTGGAAACTACGTTTTAACAGCAATAGACGTTGCTGGCAATCAAACACAAATTGTGTTTAACATAGAAAAACCAAATGTTGCATTGATTACTGTTTTATGCATTATCTTTGCGGGAGTGATTCTTGCGTTTGCATTTTTAATTGTTTTTAATATTAAAAAATCAGAAGCTATTAAAAGATTAGTATCCAAGACCACTGCAACAGATGATGATAACAAATTTTTGATGTTTAAGCGAATTAGAAAAGACAAAGGTGGTAATAAACAATGAGATTACTTAGATTCCGAGTGACAGACTTTCGTGCTGTGGTTGATAGCGATTGGATCGAATGTCAAGATGTTACTGTCTTTGCAGGCGACAATGAATCTGGAAAAACTACCTTGTTTTTCGCATTACTTAAGTTAACTACGCCACAAATGCTAGGTACATTAATGAAAAGGGATCTAGTCCACGACATTGCGAAGATTAACATTGCAGATGATGTGCCAATTGATCGCGTTGATGAAATTATGCCCGATGTAAATAATGTAGTTTTTATTCGTGGTGAGTTTGCTATCACAAACGATGTTAATGCAAAATTGAAGACGCTCTATGACCTATACATCCCAAGGGGCGCCCTAGTCATATCTAAGACTTATGGGGGAGTATACAATATTGACGCTATACAAGACTTTCCGGATAACACAAAATCCATAGCACAAGAATATATTTTGTCTCTATTGCCTCAATTTTTATATTATCAAGAAGTGACGGAGGTGCCTAGCAATATCGATTTTTTAACACTTGCAGATAAACTTAGTGACTCTTGTGAAGATTCTTTCTTGACTACTACTGAGAGGATGTTCAGCAGGCTTTTAACGTGTCTTGATATATGGGAAATCAACCTAATTAAAACAATAGCAGAAGCTTCACAAAAATTAAAGGCTATAAGCTCTAAGGAAATCGATTTTAGAGATGTTTTAAATACTGTGCCTTTGTTTAATAATCGTGTAAAAAGAGGCTTTGAAAAATTAAATGAGCAGTTTCAAGAGTGCTGGGGAAAAGACGACACTATCATTTCTTTTGAAGGGTATAATCGAGGGATTAAAATTAAGATCATTGACAAGAAAAACAAAAAGTCATATAACTTGGAGAATCGTAGTACTGGCTTTAGACGGTTTTTTGCGCACTTTTTAACCTTTTCAATAACGGGGATTACTTCTGACATGGGGAGCACTCTCTTAATGTTTGATGAGGCCGGTGCGGCAATGCACCCTATTACACAAAGGAAATTGGCTGAATATTTTTTAAAGGTTAGTGAATCGACTCAAGTATTATACAACACTCACTCCTCATACATGATTCCTGTTAAACACATGAATAATGTTAAGGTTGTATATAAAGATACTGGAGGCCATTCCTGCGTTAGTTCTAATCTAATAATAAATGCTGAAAAAAATAATGAGCTCTCGTTATTTCCAATCCAGTCATCATTAGGTTTATATGTAGCAGAAAAATCACTAGCAGGCTGTCTCCCAATTATCGTATTGAATGAGGAAGATGAATCCTACTTATCGCTTGTTAGAAACATTCTTATATCAAAACGTCGTCTTAGCACAGTATATCAAACATCTGTCTTTTCAACCGGCAAGCACGGTATTGACACTATTTGTTCGATGTTTAGCGACGGTGCAGATCTCCCTGCCGTGTTTTTGGGATCTGATTCTGACAGCTTACTGATTAGAGATCGGCTTGTTGAAACTAAATATATAGCATCCCCTCATAAAATCAGACTGGTCTCAGATTATATTAAAACGGCAGTCTTCATAGAAGACATCCTGCCAGAAAATTATATTGAATTATCCGCTAGATTGTACTTAGCAGAAATATTACCAGAATTCGTGTTCAGGAAGGGTACCACCAGCCTCATTGCGCAAATTATTGATTTCGCAAATGCCCAGGCTATTACTCTCCCTTCTAACTTCCGCTACGAGATTTCAAAGCGCGTTAAACTAAACGTTATGTCCTTTTATAAGGACATTCATATTCCTTTTAAATATATTGAATGCTGGGTTAAGCTTTGGAAGGATCTTATCCATTTGTCAGAGTAATTCTTCGGATTCTTGTTAATTCAACAGTTTCCTAGTCTAGTTATTTAACGCAACAAATAAAATAAACGCGCCTAGCATCTTTTGTATTATAGTCAAAGTAGGACAATAATAACTATAGCTTGACAAATTTTTTAGTCTGAATTATCATATTACGTGCGCTTTTAATTTTAATTGTGTTACTTTTCCTAGGAGAACAAATGCGAACTAAATCTAGACAAAAAATTAAACCTTCTCTTAGTGTTTTATTGGCTATTGCTTTTTGCTTATTAATAGCTGTTATATCGCTTATGTTTTTGTTTTGGATTAGAGATTCTATGCAAGACATTCTAAGAACAGCAGAAGATCAATATATAACGGATCAAATTTCTTTAACTAAAGGCTTGTTTTTTGATGAAGTCAAATCTATGATCTTAATAACTGACGACATGTCAGTATGGCCTGATGTTGTTAATGCAGTGGAAAACACAGACCTTGATGAAAACGCATTTTATGATTTCATGAATGACACTTACAGTGCAAACAGCCTATTAGCTATTCATGATTATAACTTTATCTTAGTTCGCTCCTCAGATGGCATAATTGTTTATGAGGAAGCTTTTGATATTAAAACCCGTGTTGCCCTCCCTGTTTTACCCTCATTAAAGGAGGGTATGACTCTTTCTTTACACGATTTAACAAAAGACTCTTATGCTAACACTGAGATTATAAACGATATCCCTCAACACACAAATAGCGCAATATTCTTTCTTGACGATATTGCATACTTGTCTGTCACTGCGCCTATTTTAAATGACACAGAGGATCAAATTTTTCATGGTACTGTAACACTAGGGTTAGTGCTCAACTCAGATTACTTTAAAACTATCACACATTATTCTGCTATGAGTTTTGAAATACTACCAGAATCTTATTCACAAATCAATAACGCTGACTTAAATCCTGACAATGATGAATATACTACTTCTACTGTTCAATTTGATTTTGATATGATTGGCGGTAATTCCTATTTAGTGATAAAAGGCCCACGCACCGTTTTCTCTGAAGGGTACAAAAGCATCTCTGTTACTATATTCATTTTAATATCTTCTAGCATCTTAGCCTTCGTTGTGGCTTTTATTCTAATACTACGCGTCATAGTCCATCCAATAAGTCAGTTAAGCTTAGATATAAGTAAAACTGAGAATGCTGACTTTACTTCCAGCACTGGTGTCATTAGTTTTGGTAAATACGGACCCTCTGTTGAACTAGCGGCCCTAGTAAACTCAATTAACAAAATGATAACGCGTCTTAGAGAGTCTCAAATATCAGTAGATGTTTTTACTAATATATTTAATGGTATGGAATCCAATATTTGCGTTTCAGACTATACAACTGACGAGATTTTATTTATAAACGATAAGATGAAGAGGGATTGTTGTGTAACCGATGCTGTTGTTGGGAAAACTCGCACTAGCGCACTCCCGCAAAGAAATATATATAAATCGTTGCCTCCTCATGTAGCAGAAAATAGCGATATAGTTACTATGTGGGAAGAATATGACCCATATAACGATCATTATTATAGAACATCTGGTTGCACAATTAGATGGACTCGAGGAATGCAGGCCACTATCCAGCATTCAGTTGATATAACTGACATCAAAAAGGCTGAAGATTCTTTAAATAAACGCCTTAAACAACAAGAAATTTTGTCACGTGTCACTCAGGGTTTTATATCTAACGAAAACACATCCATTCTCATTGAAAAATCATTAACCATTATGGGTGAGTTTTTGAATCTCGATTCATTATGCTTATCTCTTGCAACCCCAGATTCGAATGCTTTAAAACACAAATACGTATGGCATAGTCCGTCTGTAAACCACACTCCCCCAGAAAAACTTGTCTCTGCCCTCACTTCAGGCTCTTTGCTTTATGACGCGTTTATTACAAAATCAAAACCATTTTTTACATCTGCTGATTTAAGCGAGTCTTCTTTGACAGAGGGGCTTTTAGACGAAATGTCTAATGTGATAATCACGCCATTATGGGTGTCAGACACTTTTAGAGGCACTCTTACTGCTTTTGAGGCTCATGCTAAGAATGCTAGTTATACAGAAAACATTGATGTCCTTAAGTTGTTTTCTAATCTGATATCAGGCGTTATCGCGCGGTTAGACGCTGAAGAGATTTCTGCTAGAATGTCTTCTATAGTTAATGCTTCTCCTCAATTCATTGCCTATATTAACGAGAAGGGGATGTTTGAATATATTAACAACGGCGCATCGGCTATCTTGCATTATTCATATGAAGAATTGATGCAAGAGGGTCTAAGATTGTTTTTTGGAGACAGAACTGACGATATTTTAAACACTATATATACAAACCTCAGTTTAAATGCACCACTGACTTATGAGTTTGAGATAACTATAAAGACAGAAACTACTATAACTTTGATGGCATCTATTTTCCCTACAGAGTTTTACAATAACGGCTTTGGTTTTATTGGGATTGACATAACAGAAATGCGCAGACTCGAGCGCGAATTAATGGTCGCGAAAAATCATGCTGACGAATCAAACAAAGCAAAGGGCGAGTTTTTAGCACGCATGTCTCATGAAATGAGAACACCAATGAATGCCATAATTGGAATGTCTAAAATTGCAAATGCTGCTGTGGGTGATATCACAAAAAAAGACTACTGTTTAAACAAAATTAGTGAAGCGTCAACTCATTTATTGGGGGTTATAAATGACATCCTAGATATGGCAAAAATAGAAGCCAACAAGTTTGAATTATCGCCTGTAACCTTTGATTTTAAAAAAATGCTAGCGCGCGTGACAGACGTGTTAAAATTTAGAATAGATGAGAAAAAACAGAAATTAACGCAAGATGTTGACAGAAATATACCAGGCCTGTTAATTGGAGACGAGCAACGCTTGTCACAAGTCATAACCAACCTTTTATCCAATGCTGTTAAGTTTACACCGGATGGTGGTAAAATTATAATGAGCGCTACTCTTGAATCACAAACACCCCCAAATTTTTGTGTGTTGCGTCTGTCAATACGTGACACGGGCATTGGAATCTCTAAAGAAAACCAGCAAAAGCTATTTCATTCTTTTGAGCAAGCGGATGGAGGGATCGCTCGTAAATTCGGAGGCACGGGCTTAGGCCTTGCAATTTCTAAGCGCATCATAGAAATGATGAATGGAACAATTCATGTAGTATCTGAGCTTGGAAATGGGGCTGAGTTTGTTTTTACAGTAAAACTTGCTACAGGTGAGTCTGAAAACAACACTGTGAATAATGATGATGCTAAGTTTAATCAGAAGAACATTTCTGGAATTTTCAAAGACAAGAAGATACTGTTAGCTGAAGATATTGAAATTAACAGAGAAATAGTGATAGATCTACTGAGTGAAACAAAAATTATTATTGATGAGGCTGAGAATGGCGTAATTGCCTATGAAAAATTTATTAAAAATCCATCCTCTTATGATATGATATTCATGGATATTCACATGCCAGCGCAAGACGGTTATGAAACCACAAAGAAAATAAGAAATCTTGCGTTAGAACAAGCTAAATCTATCCCTATTGTTGCTATGACTGCAAATGTTTTCAAGGAGGATATTGAGAAATGCTTAGAGTCTGGAATGAATGACCATGTTGGTAAACCCATAGATTTCAACGATGTTTTAAGCAAATTGTTTAAATATATCAAACTTTAGTAAGCTCTATTGGAAAATTAAAATACCATATGAACAGGAGTGTTAAATGATAATTACTGGCATTAATGCCGTAAACGAAGCGTTAGAGAGCAGTGTCACTATAGAGAAGTTATACGTCAGAAATGGTTTGTTTTCTGAGAAAATTAGATCCGTTGTCAAAAAAGCCAAAGAAAAAGGAGCTCGTGTAATCTACGAAGATCAACAGAAAATTGATATGATTTTCCCTCATGAAAAAAATCAAGGGATCATTGCTGAAACCACTGAATTTATATATACAGACTTAAAAACGTTACTTTCTGTGCAAGCCTCAAATAGATTGTTTGTAGTGCTCGCTGGAATAGAGGATCCACACAATCTAGGGGCTATAATGCGCGTTTGCGAGTCCGCAGGGGTGACAGGTGTGATTATACCAGAACGTCGCTCTGTAGGCGTTAATGAGGCTGTTATACGCGCTAGCGCAGGCGCTGTAATGCATGTGCCCATCGCAAAGGTCACAAACATCAATGATGCCCTGCGTCTCTTGAAGGAAGATTTTGTTAATGTTTATGCTGCAGATGCAAATGGTACATCCATATATTCACTGAAACTTCAAGGCGACATTGCTATTGTCATTGGTAATGAAGGAAAGGGTGTTCCTGAGCTCTCAAAAAAGTTATCCGACAAAATTGTGTCTTTGCCACAAAACGGTAAAGTCAATTCGTTGAATGCTTCTGTTGCCGCGGGGATTATTATATATGAAATTTTACGTCAACGATTAACTCTTTGACTGACAATTTTAATATCATTTTATTAGTTAAAAAACATTGAACACAAAATTTTATTGAGGTTTTTATGGAATTAGGGATTGTTGGATTACCAAATGTCGGAAAGAGTACGCTTTTTAATGCTATAACTGCGGCGGGTGCAGAAACTGCAAATTACCCGTTTTGCACGATTGAGCCTAATGTTGGCATCGTAGCCGTGCCAGATGATAGATTATATAAACTTGCAGCTCTTTATTCCTGTAAAAAGGTGATTCATGCAACTGTTAAATTTGTAGATATTGCTGGGCTTGTAAAAGGTGCCAGCTTAGGAGAAGGCTTAGGTAATAAGTTTCTCGGACAAATCCGCGAGGTTGATGCAATTGTGCACGTTGTGAGATGCTTTGAGGATTCGAACATAACTCATGTTAACGGGACTACTGATCCTGTGAGGGACATTGAAATAATTGATACTGAATTAATTCTCTCAGATATTGAAACTATACAGCGGAGAATAGATAAGACTCGTTCTCAGTCTAAAAGCGGTGATAAAAAATTATTGGAGGAACTGGATCTTTTAGAGCGCATTTTTTCTTGCCTAGAATCTGGCATGCCTGCACGGTCTATGAAATTAACACCTGAAGAGCAGGTTTATTTAGACTCTCTTTTCCTAATTACTGCAAAAAAAGTAATCTATTGTGCCAATGTTTCAGAATCCTTAGATCGTGATGCAAATTATGTTGAAGCTGTAGCCAAACACGTCCTGGAAACGGGTGGTGCGCTGGTTGTGATTTCTGCATTAACTGAAGCTGAGCTCGCATCGCTTGCTCCTGAAGAGAGACTGATGTTTATGGAGGAATTAAATATTAAATCATCTGGGTTAGACTCTCTAATTACTAAAGCCTATGAAACTTTAGGACTCATGAGTTTTCTAACTGCAGGAGAAAAAGAAACGCGGGCGTGGACTATTCCTGTTGGATCAAAAGCCCCAAAGGCCGCTGGTAAAATCCACACAGACTTTGAGCGTGGTTTTATAAGGGCTGAAGTTATCAGTTGTGATGTTCTTTTAGAATGTGGTTCTTTTTCTATCGCTAAAGAGCGTGGAAAAGTTAGAAGTGAAGGGAAAGATTACATTGTAAAAGAAGGTGACGTTATATTGTTTAGATTTAATGTTTAAAGGGTGTCGCATGGAAGTATCACTCATATTATCTGTTGTTTCCTTTATTTTAATTATCCTTGTTGTTGTTTTATTATTGTCTGTCATATCTAAGCTTAACAGGCGTCCTATAAAGCAAGATCAAAATTATGAGTTAAGAGAAATGTTCGATCGCTCTTCTAGTGAAACGCGGCATACTCTTTCTGCATTTAGTGCGTCAATTGGGGATCTCTTGTTCAAAGGGATAAATTCAACTAATAACCAAATTTTATCAAACATCAAGACAATGAGTGAAGCTAATACCCAAAAAATATCAGATATGCGGGAAAGTTTGAAAAGTGGATTGTCTGAAACGCGTTTAGAACTTAGACAGGTTCTAAACGATGTTAGACTAGATAATAATAATCAATTAGAAAAAATGCGCGAAACCGTGGACGAAAAGCTCTCGAACACTTTAGATGAGCGTTTAACTAAATCTTTTAATTTTATTTCAGAACGATTAGAAGCCGTCAGTAAAGGATTAGGCGAAATGCATTCTCTGTCTGATGGTGTAGTCGAATTAAGGAAGACTCTTACAAATGTTAAAACTAGAGGAACATGGGGTGAAATCTCTTTAGAATCTATCTTAAGTGACATTCTAACACCAGAACAATTCGAGAAAAATTCTAATGTAGGAGATCTCGGAGACCGCGGGCGTGTGGATTTTGCAATAATTTTGCCTGGAAACGATTCTAATCATGTTTATCTTCCAATTGATGTTAAATTTCCTATTGAAGATTATCAAAGAATTACAGACGCTTCTATAGAAGGGGATTTAGAGGCATATAATAAGAGCGTCTCAGCCTTTTGCACACGCGTCAAAACTGAGGCTAAGCGAATTAGTGAGAAATACATACGGCCTCCTAAAACCACAGATTTTGCAGTAATGTACCTGCCAACAGAAGGGCTGTTCGCTGAGGTCTTAAAACAAAGAGGATTGCTAGACGAATTACAAAACATATATAAAATTATCCCTGCTGGGCCTACTAATATCTCAGCGATGTTAGGCGTTGTGCGGCAGGGTTTTAAAAACATCACCATAAGCAAATATAGCAAAGAGATTTATTCTGTTTTGTCTGCTTTTAGAAAAGAATTTCTGCTGTTTTCAGAAATTGTGAGTAAAGCACAAGGACAACTTAATACTGCATCTAAAAGTCTAGAAGAAGCAGGGAAAAAAACAGATACTATTAAAAGAAAACTAGAACGCATTGATACAATATCCGAGTCAGATATAGCTTCCTCTCTAGAGTAAAATAATTGGGAGTTTTTTTACTATTCTAAAATGACTCGTAAAAGCTTCTCTTTAAAATAACCAAGGTTAGATAAATAACGTCAGATTCTAAACAAATACAACTTAATTATTATCTTCTTCCGGTAACATTTCAAAAAGCCCTGGCTGTTGATATATAACGTCATCATAAACAAATACTCACAACTTAATTATTATCTTCTTCTGGTAACCTTATAACAATCCCTGGAGGGTCCGTTGGTTTAGAGGTTGGGGGGCTTTTAAAGGAGGCTGCAAAATCAACTGGAGGTAAAA
>JAIRMA010000105.1 GCA_031259085.1 Christensenellaceae bacterium | reverse complement strand
ATACTTTTCTAAGATCATTTCAGTAGGACAAATAGAGTTTTCATTATTAGATAGTTATACTCAAGATTATAAAATAGAGGTTTTTGAAAAGTTGCTTAAACTTGTAGACACAAGCGGTTATCTTAATATAATCAAGATAGATAGCCTTTAAATTTCGACGTGTTTTCTAGTGTCTTGTTTGATAAAATAAAATACACAACCGACCCTATTAAAGATAAAATATTACATGCCAGAATTAAACAAATTGTCAGACTAAATAATGTCGAAAAACAATACAGACCGTTCTTTTATGTAGCATTTTATGATGTTAATGAAAAAAATCTCTTAGAAAACGTTGAATCCGCATGCCAATACCTACATCACTGCGAAATAGATGGTTACTCAATAATATCAGCTAGTGTTAAAACAAAAGAAATTGTAAAGGATCTGCCAAAGCTAGATTTTTAATTCGTTATAAAATAAAATAAAATAAAATACTATCCATTGTGTTTAAATGATTTTATATGTGATAACAACCATGATAGTTATATACATTCGTTCTTTTAATTTTGTAAATTAATTAACAATATCTAACATCATCAAGATAAGAATATTCAAAAAAATACAATATCTAACCAATTTTGTATAATGTTGAGACTAGAATATGGTTATAAAATTATTAAACAGAGCTATATTAAATTTAATTCAAACAACCAATACACAATGTTTGAAGTCAAAAGATTATAAAATTCAAGTTAAATCGAATCATATTTTAAATTGAAGAAAGTATAAGATTTCAGATAAAACGTCATAAATATAAACGATAGAAAAATGATTAATTTAAGCACAAGTAATCGTATAAAAAACAATTATATTGATCATAAATATAATTTAAAAGAAAAGATAAGTTTTACAGCAAATTATTAACAATTTAGAATACTGTAAACTTAATTAAAACATAAAATAGAATACTATAAAACAATTAAATACAGATTTTGGCTGTAATTGTATAAATTATATTAAAAGTTATATAATGTGCTTCAAATCAAATTAAATATCAATAAGTGCATGTATGTAGTATTAAATCAGTATATAATCTATTAATTGACAAATTCATCTATTATTGATATAATTTTAAAAACAAAATAAGGATGATGCTTTATTCAGAATCATCAGATTAGATAAATATTTTTGTAATCATATAATAACAACATAAATATTTGTTATTTATTACATAGCAATATCTATATCTAATAAGATTAATTTTCGCTATATAATATTTGTGTTGTATATTGTAAATGAATATTAAAGCATTTATATTATTAAGATCAATATGATAATAAATAATGATAGTACAATTTCTCAAGATAATTTAGCTTTTGACGAAATTGACAACCAAGACTTAATGAGTTCAATACCAGATGAAGATAAAATTGTATCACTAGTTAACAAAATAATAAGTGAGTTTGACAATAATAGTACATGGACGAAAGGATATGACTCCACTACAGCTACAAAAAATATATATGGTATACCATATAATCCTATCACACAAACTGAATATAAAGGTTTGCCAGCAAGACGATTAAAAGCAGCTATGGTTCGACATTTTTATACTGATCCAAGATGGATAACTAAAGAGCAATTTGAAGAAAACAATTTTTCATTTAGGGATCCTAAAGAAGAAGGGCGAGAAGTAATTCAGCTTGACTACTTTAGGGATACTATTACAGGGAAGCGAATTACTGAGTGGCAACAGCAATGGGAACGACATAAATATGGCAACAAGGATTATTTAAAGAATCATACTAATTTAGATTCTATTCATAAGGTTGTATTTAATTGTTCTGCAATTAAAGAATTTGAACCTTTAGTAATTGAAAATGAATTAGACGTAATAAAAGATAAGAACGAAGAGATTGATGAAATAATAAAAAAATCCGATGCACCATTCTATTATTGTAAAACATTAAAAGCTTGCTACCACGTTTCAAGTGATACAATCAAAATGCCATTTCCAATTGATTTTGATGACATACGTATATTTTACTTAACAGCACTACATGAAATAGCACATAGTACATCACACAAAGATCGATTAGATAGGAATTTATCGGTTTTGCGATCTTCAATTAAGTATGGTGTTGAAGAGTTGCGCGCCGAATTTTCAGCGGCTATATTAGGGATGTTATATGGGATCAAGGTGTCTGATAAAATAATTAAAAGACATAGTCGTTATCTTAATTTATGGTTTCATTTATATAAGTTAAGAGAGAATCCTTTACATATAATTGAAGGTTTAAGAGGCGCTATGAAAATCATTAACTATATAAATAAGAAAATGGAAATGAATAAGACCAACATGACTGAGGATGATATTGACAGAATAATTAAAAATAACAAAGATTTGTTTGGTAGCCTCACTGAGGAGCAATGCAAAAATGGTATTACAGATAAAAGAGTGGTAGGACCCAGATCCAAAAAAAAGCGTTATTGATAATTAAAATAGCTGAATTATCATACAAATATTAATACATTTAATTAGGAATCAATTAAAATTTTATGAAATAATGGCTTTACTAAGCTTTAATTTGTTTAATATATGGACTGTATTGGTTTAAGCTTTTGTTGATTAAACAATTAATCAAACTATTTACTTTATTTTGTCCTGGTTTATATAGTCTATATTTTGAAAGAATATTAATATTATTTGCATATTTAAGATTAAAATGATATAATAATATTATTACATTATCCTTTGGAAACTAGGGATAACAAATTTTATATTCTAATATATAAAAAACCTGTAATCCTTTGATAATAGTGAAATTATATAGTAAATTAAGTAGCAAACATAAACTAATGCTCATTTATGACTTTAAATATAGTATGGCAATCACTGGTACAAATACTTATTTTAGTTAAGAACACACATTATTGAATTATACTCGATTTACTTATTATTATAAAATAGTCAAATATAGTGACTTTTAATCATATTTTTTATTTAAGTTACTATTTTTATATAGATTATTTAAATTATACGCATTACATACAAAGTTTTAAGTGTGATTTATTTAATGACAAACGCATGTAGACAATATCAATTAATTTAACATAACGATATTTATTTAGCTTAAATAGTAACTAATTGGGAGTTATTATGAAAAAACTTAAATTTATTTGCATAGTATTTTGTTTAATATCTATTTTTACTATGTTGTTAGTATCTTGTAACAAAATAAAAAATGAAGATATTACAGTAGACCTTGTAAGCTTTGAAACAGTTGAAAGCATATACACTGGACAAGGAGACATAGAACCAGAAGGTGTATTTGCTATTTTAGAGATTAAAATTAAAAATAGCTCATCGGGTAATCTTGATAGTGAATTAAACAAATATGAATATGTTACGCCATCTAATTATTCTGATCCAGTTATAGATGATCCAATCGTGTCAACTTTTGCTAATTATTTACCTACACTCACAATTCAAAAAGATACGATTGATATCTATTACATAGTTTTTGATATAGCTGGTTGGTCAGAATATGACAAGGTAGTATTCGTATTTAACGGTTCTGAATATCAAATCATGTTAGATAAAACTACGATACCGCACGTAAATGCATTTGCTGATATAACAATCAATAGTGTATTCACGTCAAACAGAATAGGAGTTGAGGGTGAAGATATTTCAACCACAAGTGATACGTATGTTATAATAACCTTTACTATCACGAATTTGACAGAGAGTACAATTCGTGGTTTTGACATTATCCCTAGATACAATTGTGGTGCAGATTATCAAAAATATGACTACATTTATGATACCGTGACGATAAAATACGAAAATTATTTTGATAAAGCTGATCTTTTATCAAATGAATCCAAAACATATAGCGTAATTTTTGAAGTTTCTGAGTTTACTGATTTTACAGATTTGCTAATAGTATATGTAAGACATGAAATATATACATTACGATTTGAGGTGTTGGATTACTAATTAAAATAGCTCGTAATAATGCGAATAATGGATATGAAAACTTGCATTTTAGTAATAATTTGCAAGTTTTCTTTATATAAATTCGTTAAGAAAAACTAACAACTAATCAAAGCAATAAAATTTTAATATTATAATACTATTTAGATATTTGATTTTTCGCAAATTTTAAAAATTAAAAGTCAGATTAATTTTTCATTTTTGCTTATTGTAAATTAAAAAATATTAAATATTTACAAATCCTCAAAAATACTTGATTTATTACTTAAAATCAGGTAACTATGCGTAAAATCTGTATTTTGTGCACAGATATATAAATATAAAAAAAGTAATATTATCCTTATTTTTCAGAATTTTCACGTGTTTTCTATATATAAATTTTGCATTCAAATTTTTTCTGTTACTATCTTTTTAATGATGGTTTATTAATTATAGTATTCTATCTTTAATTATGCTAAGTTTAGATCATTTATTTGTTTATATTGATTTATGATTATTTGTTCATAATTCATTGCTCTCTTTATTCTGAATTATATTCATAAAAAGCAACTTATAGATTAACAGTGTTTAATATAGATATTTGTTAAATTTAAACCATTTTATAACGATTTGATCTCTTATTCTTTCATGAGTAAAAAGCTATTAATGCGTCACAATTTTCCAATTCATGGTAATGTGCTAAATGTTCTTTATATTAATTATTATATATTATCAAGATAATTATACTTACTTGCTAATGAATTAAATTCGTTATCAATAGCATGTTCATAGACACTACCTGGTAAATATACCTTTTCTTAGTAATTAAGTAAAGAATCCCAATTCGTTTCATCATGAATTTGTATTTTTAAGTAGTTTGTGGGTAATTCAATTATTGAATTTGATGATATTGGATCATCGTATTTATCAATTGCTTGTAATCCAATGAATGTTGCTTAAATCATGAATATTAATTTATATGACTAATATTCGACAAACTAAAGGCAATGAACCTATTTTTTGTAAAGTGTTAGCAATAATATTGGTTCAATTTGGTGTTGAACTATGATCAGTATCAATCACAGATCATCACTATCTTTTAACTATAAAATTACATGTTAGATTTTCCAGTGAATGTAAGCATTTAATTATGTATACTGCAACCATTGGGATAACATCTATTAATCATACTTAGTATAAGCTCTTTATGTCTTTTCTCAACTAGTTTTACATTTATAAAGTCGTCGGTTATCTCTATTGTCCCATTTGTTTTAATGAATATGTTGTTTAATGTTTTTGGTATACAGTGTTCATATCGGGGTAGTTCACGTGCCAATAAACGATATAAATTAAATGCGAACACAGACATTGTAAGATCAAAATCAATATTTAAAGATGCCGCTGATTTATTTTTGTTTATATTAAAGAAATGTATTTGTTCAGATATTGTGGTTTCAATTAACCAGAGCTCTGAATATTTTTTTATTATAGCAGAAGCCTTTAAATCAAAATCATTTGTTATAATTATAGCTGGGTTCGTCCCTCTGGTTTCAATAAAGATTTGACGTAATTCACAATCTCCATATGCTGGATTTATGGTTTTGTCTTCGCTGTATTTAACTATTCTACTGTGTTTATTAGCCTTTTTAATCATAACTGATTTAGGCTCATTTTTCATTAATTGATCAGCTTTTTTTACTAGATTCTTGCATCTTCTTTGTATTGTTATAAATTTCACACCCTCACTATTTAATTTTGCAAGGTTTTTTAATGTTGTGAATTTACTATCAAATACTACATATTTTATGGTTTGTCCTGTGCTTTTGTAATAAGTTTCTAAAAACTCCAAAATCACATCATTTTGATTAGCATGCATTATCGTAGCATTACTATATGTTATAATTCCAGAGTCATTGTCTTGTGCAACCACTGCTTGAAATGATGTCACAGCTTCTCGACGTATACTGCTCCTTTCTTCCATCCCTAAATCATCACCATAAAATTGAATAGTGCTATAATCAAGATTTTGAGTATCAGAGAATAACCCATGTTTTGCAAATATCTTGTTTAAAGTCATTAAAAACTCTATGTTCTGTTCTCGTGTTATTGAAGAACTATATTCTCGCATGCATGTGCCTTTTGGGAGAACGTTCAACGAGGCAAATGCGCCTAAGCTTCTGTCAAAACACCATGAATCATCATGATGATATATTTCGGTGCCTATAAGTTTTAATGCGACATGAGCTAGAATCATGCTTAGTTTGCTTATGGTCTTTGTCTCAGGATATGATGACTCCACAATTGCTTTGTCTAATCCATACTTCTGGATAAGTGGCAGAAACAACATAACACCAGCGGATGGTGCCATAAATTCTTCATTGTCTGAAAACGTAATCATTTTAGATCGTGGGGCTTCTAACTTTTCGAAGACATCATTAGATTTGGCAATACTTACCAAGTCCTTTTTGCTGCGCCTTGGTAGCTTATGTGTAAACCCATGATCTAAACATATATTATGTATTGTTGTGGTTGATACAACTAGACCTTCAGCATCAAGTATGCCTTTTATATCATCGATGCTCAATTGTTTCTTTCTCAAATCTACAACCTTTTCTATTAGTAAGGTGTCAATTCTTACTGTTCTGAATCTCCCTGAACCACGGTCATGTAGGTATGGATCAGATCCATCAGCTTTTGCTTCGAGAATGCTTTTTTTAAACTCTGAGCAATAATGTAAACATAAGCGACGGAATAACCAAAATGAGCTGCAACTTCTTCTGCGGATTTTACATCAATAAAATATTCTCTCATAGCAAAAATCTGATTCTTACCTGGTGAGAGATTGTCAAAATATTCATTTATATACTTTGGTGTTGGATGAGTCTTATGCATTTAAATGTTCCTTTTAAATTAATGCTTATATCATAGATAATCATAAAGAAAACTTTCATTATAAAATCAAATAAAAATTTAATCTTGATGAATATCAATTTATTTTAATAATTGAAATTGTTTATAATTATCTAATTATATTAGTGTCAAATAGTGATAATCCGTGTCAATAAAATAATCATAGAAATACTCTGATTTCTCATCTGCCGGTGTGTGAATGAAATCTTTAATCAAAACAGTACTATCATTATAGAGATTAAAGGTACGTCTAGCTCCGCTAGTTACAACTAAAAGTTCATTGGGCTGGAATCAATATGTAAGATTGCATAATAATCATGTCTGTTTTCAATAAGACATTCATCTAATTTTTTTTTAAGTTGTAACTCATATTACTTAAACCTCCCTTTTGAATTTTCTTAGTGTACATTTGCATCTATTAGATGACTCTCATCAATCAGTTTTACATTCTCTGCAAAATCCGCACGAACAAACTTATCTTTACATCTTTTAATAATCGTGGGATTATCACATGCAATGATTGAACATTTATTTGTTTCTTAAATTGCTGTGAACTATGATAAGTATAGTGGTAAAACTTTTCCTGCAATCATTTCTTTAGTTAATGGTATGTTTTTAACATCACCATTATCATATATAATGTCTAAAATACCTTTCTTAAAAAGTATTGCCTATTTCATATTTTGTTTTAGTTAAGTTCAATTGACGTTAACTAGGTTCAATTACTTCGACATAGTATGAATAAATGAAATCATCAAATGTTATTGTTATCTTGTGTGATTTGCTTGGATAAGTGAAGTCAATATTAGTTAACATTTTCTCTAGCACATTGATTTTAACTTCATATCCATTTGAGTAAGTAACTATCATGTATGCATCATCCTGAAATTTTTCACCTACGTTGTATTGTTTTTTTAATGTATCAGCCAACATTTCGATTGATACTACTGGTATTTCAGCATAATCATTCCATAAAATATTGGTGTAAAGGTTATTTCCTAATTGTATTATATTCTCTTTATCATATTTAATATCAATGTCATATTTTGCCATCATATTAATTGATTCTAAATTAATACATCCAAAAAAAGCATTGTGTCCAATTTGCTGGATAGTATATGGAGTTATAATTGTTTTAAGGCTCTCACATCCTAAAAATGATTGATTACCGATCTTTAATAGCTTAACATTTTCACCAAATGTTACACTCTCTAAATTATCACAATAATAAAAGGCATAATTTCCTATCTCTGTTAATGGACTGTTGTCAGGAACAACTATAGATACTAAATTATGCTTATATTTAAAAGCACTAGCTTCTATTTTTTTGACAGAAGCAGGGATTGTGACATTAGCATCATTTTTTAAATACAATTTTAAAACATCGTCTTCAATTATAAAATCATTTTCCAAATAATAACTATAGCTATATATTTTATTGGATTGATTTTTAAATTTAGTTTTATAGTTATCTAGCGCAATATCAGGGACTATAATTGCATTAATTGTATTATGTTGAAAAGCATCAATATTTATTTCATTAACATCTGCTGAATTTAATATTACAATATTCCCATCATAAAAATACTGTCCTATTTTTATATCTTCTGATAATATAGATATCGTTTCTAGAAAGGTTTCATAAAAAATACTTTTACCTAATATTTTAACACTATTTGGTATGACAATATTTTTAATTGTAAACAAATAAAATGCATGATCTCCGATTTCTCTTATATTATCAGGTATAACAATATCTGTATCAGATCCGATGTATGCTACAAGTTTGGTGTCATTGTAAATTATATATGAATCATCAATTATAGATATATCATTTGAGTTATAACAATTTAGCATTGGATTATTAAATCCATTTGTAATTGCATCCACGTATACGCTGTCAGGTATGATTATGCCGTTAGCAGTAAGAAAAAATTCGAGATATTGCGTCTCTGGGCTTTCAATATAATCAAATTGAATAGATTTATAATTTTCTGGTATCTCTACGAACAAACAGCTTCTAAAATCAGCCTCATAATCGTTAGTATATAGAGCTTGATATCCAATATATTTTACTGATGAAGGTATTTTTAAATATTTAAGCATTCTGGATTTTCTAAAGGCTATTTGTTCTATTCTCTCTAATGTTGAGGGCAACACAATCGTGCTCACAAAAGTGTTTTCAAACGCAGAAGATTTAATTGTAATTAATCCTTCAGGTAAAATAATTTTATTGAAATATTCGCAATCATAAAAATAGAATTCTGGAATTTCTGTCATATATCCAGGATAAAAAGTTAATGTGATTTTACTTTTTATATTTTTATAAACTCTATTTGACAATAAATAGTTAATTCTCTGCAAATTTGTTAAAGATTCTCCTATGAAAGGAATTGAAAGTTCACTTATAGTATGAAATATTTCTCCAAGTATACCTTGTTTAATATAACCTATTTTTTTACCCATAACTGAGCTGGGGAAAATGACATTAGGGCCAGTCCCTAAATATTCAAGTACACTGTAAGTATCATTAATATCATCGTATGATAATTTAAAATTATCTTGCACGAATTCACCAGTTATCAAAATATTAAGTTCAAGAGTATATCCTAAATAATCAAACTTAATCTCAAATTTTCCTGAAACACTTGTGTCAAATTCTCCTACTACATCCTTTCCAATTTCAATTGCTCTAGTTGTCCCATCATAGTAAACAATATTTAATACTATTCCCTTATATTCTTCTCCTACAGTATATTCAGTTTCAAAGCTTTCTGTCTTAAAAGTTACATCACTAATCCTTGTAGGTTCAACTACAGTATAATTAACTTTTGTCTCTTTATTACCATATTTAATTGTTAAAATCTTATCTCCTAATGATAATGTATCAAACCCACTTATCATATCGTTACTAACATTCAAAACTAATTTAGTTTGATCAGTATATGTTACAAATATTTTAATGTTTTGAGGTAAAGCTTCGCCATAAAGAAATTGATTTTTGAATGTTGTCTTATCTATACTTATCTCGTATACTTTAGCTTCATCAGCTGTTTTTAAATCTAAACCGCTACAAGCAAAAAATATAACAGATAGAATTGATATTAAAACCAATAATAACAAATTTAATATTAATTTGTTTGATAAAGTTCGATGCAGTTTATATGACTTCATGATATACCTCTGTGGCATAATTTTGTTGATATTGTATTTAAAATAAGAAAAAGCGCATTAATAATGTATTAAGAGCCTTTAATATCGTATATAAAAGATACTATATTTAACATAGTAAGTTTGTTTAATAAATATGTAAATATTATAAATATATAAATAATATTCTAGGGGGGTTATGATTTTTTATCATAAAAATACAGAGTTAGTTGTAAATTTTAACAAAATTAGACATCATCTATGCCCCAGCTGAATTATATTTATCACATAATTATACTTGATTAAGTGCATTGTGTCAATATTTAGAATTATCTAACTAAGTGTTAAATGCATTTGATAATGAAAACATTGATCGGAGTTTGACAATTAATCATTATCATTTTAATCGATAAAATCTAGTCTAGGCAAATTTCTAACTATTTCCATAGTTTTAACACTGACAGATAATACTGAGAGTAAAAGTTTTAGAATATATTTTTCATCGCCTACATATTCACACCATTCATTAGGGTTCATAACTAACCTTACTTTGTATTTTTATCATTATTAAATTCATATTCTTTTGTTATATGATGTATCGCACTTCGTCCATTTTTAAATATAGTTGTATGCTATTTTAGGTATGTTTTCAATTGTGATGTGGTCATTATAAATGATTAGATCTTTTTCATCATTTAGATAACGCATTTTTGTGATTGAATAGTCTCCTTTATTAATTGTCACTTTCAATTCATCTAAGGGCTTAATCTTTTCGTAATTTAAATGCAAATAAGCAAGATCACAACCAGCTTTAACATATGTTATATAAAGTCTTCAACAGTATCAACTAATGGAGTTCTAGGCGATTACAATTTTAAATCATCAGTAAAAGTTTTTTTATAGTCCTCATTATATAATATGCCATACACATAATAAAATATATCTTTTTATCAAATCGTTTAGCATATTTTGCTTCGATTAGATTAGCAATGTAATCACTTATTCTATCATTTTGTAGGTACTCCTCTTTTACATAAATACTATCACTTAATATATCTTTTATATTATTTTGTTAGCCTAAAGCAACTTCAAATTATATGTATAATGAAAAACATCGTGTGTTTTCTAGATAATGGAAATCAACTATGTTATTATTAATAAGAACCGAAAATTCATTTTTTGATGCAATACTTGATATTGAAATAATTAGATTATAAGTGTCTTTAGTTAAAAAAAATGAATTGAAAATGCCTGATCTTTCATTAAGCTGATTTGAATAATATAACAACATATCAGTGAATGGTCTATATGATGATTTAATTATGTGCTGCTTATTAAAAATAATATTAATATTTCTTTTTGCAAGATTGGGTAATTTTCGTGTCCAATGTATTTTAGTATCATCAGGAATTTGTGTGTTTTTAAGAGTTGATCATTATAATAATCTATAGTTATTTTATTTTTTAGTTATGATTTCTCTGAAAATGAATATACTCATTTGTCTCGATTATTTGATACACCTAACGAGAATACAGTAAAGAGACTTTCACTAGAATTAACATATTTACCTGAGTTATAAAGACCCATAGGTATTAATTCTCTAAATTCGTTCTAATTTATTATATCATAAATTTAAGTATTTATAAATATCATATTAGAAATTAAATGAATAAATAAATTCATTTATTTGTTAGTTTAATTGTTTCTATGTTCTATCAACGAAAAAAATGTTTTCTAAAAAATTAGTACAAACATATAAAATCTGATTAAATTAATTAAATTATGGTTTATAGTATTCTAATTAATGTATAATTTGTATTATAGTATTATCAAATCATTCTAAATTTGATAGTTTTCGATGTATTTACCACCTAATAATAAATATTCCAAGATGTCTGACTAATATATATTCGCTGTATAATTATACGTCACACATAAAAAAAAGCCCACAGCCGCTATTAAATACCGCTAGTGAGTCTCTTTAGCTCTATAGGAAAAAGGAGGTAAATTAATTACGTTGTTTTATTTCTTGATAGCGTTCCGTTCAAACTCTTTTACTTTCTCTTGAATTATCTTTTGTTTTAATTCGTATGCTTCACGCTTTTTTGCTACAGCTATCCTTTCTGATTTTTTTCTAATGTCTTTTTAGGTTGTAACATAATGTATTTATTAATTGCTAGATCCTTGAAAAACCATTTTTAATGACTATCATTTTCTTTTTGCATAATACATCGATAGACGAACTACTTCTTTCATGAAATTAAACCACTCGATATCTTGTTTGAATATCTATACATATTCCTAAACGCTTAAGGGTCCATCAATTTTAATATCTTCTTGTATTTTAATGTAATTAAATTGATTCAAAAAATAACCATGTTTGTGTGACGCATTTATATTATTTT